>JAUYOW010000146.1 GCA_030697825.1 Gemmatimonadales bacterium
GGCGGAAACGGTAGACGCAGCACACCGGTAATGTGCGGGGCGCAAGCCCATGGGAGTTGGGCGCAGTCGCCGCAAAGCGGCGACCGCACCCGGCCTCGCAGCCGCTGCGCGGCGGCATCGGCTCGAATCTCCCCATCCGCACCCTGGCTATTGACTCGGCCAGAAGCCGAGCACATACTCGGCCTACATTGCGGGTGTGCCGCGTGGCCAGCTTCAGCCACGCTCGAAGGGGTCTCGGCCAAGCCGCGGCCCTTTTGCGTCTACCGACACCCCACACCCCACACCCTCCCGTTGAATCACGCCCCCCATTTCACTACACTCAGAGGCTATGCCCGATGACCGCCTGATCGTTCGCGGCGCCCGCGAGCACAACCTCCGGAACATCGACGTCGAGATCCCCCGCGGCTCGCTGACCGTCATCACCGGCCTCTCCGGCTCGGGCAAGTCCTCGCTCGCCTTCGACACCATCTACGCCGAAGGCCAGCGCCGCTACGTCGAGTCGCTCTCCGCCTACGCGCGGCAGTTCCTCGGCCTGATGGAAAAGCCGGACGTGGACGCCATCGAAGGGCTCTCCCCCGCCATCGCCATCGAGCAGAGGACCGCCGGCCAGAACCCGCGCTCCACCGTCGGCACCATCACCGAGATCTACGACTACCTGCGCCTACTCTACGCCCGCGCCGGCACGCCGCACTGCCCCAACGACGGCTCGCCCATCCAGCGCCAGTCGGCGTCCCAGATCACCGACATCATCCAGGGCTGGCCCGCCGGCACCAAGCTCGAGATCCTGGCGCCGCTGGTGCGCGGCCGGAAAGGCGAGTTCCGCGACCTGTTCGAAGAGGCGCGCAAGGCGGGCTTCGTGCGCGCCCGCGTGGATGGCAAGGTCTACGAACTGGACGCCGTCCCCAAGCTCAACCGCCGCCAGAACCACGACATCGCGATCGTGGTGGACCGGCTGGTCGTGGTCGAGGGGGACCGCCAGCGCCTCGCCGACAGCATCGAAACCGCGCTCCGCCAGGCCGACGGCGTGGTCGAGGTGGTCCGTCACTCTACACCCCACACCCTACACCCTACACCCTTTCTCTTCTCGGAACGCTACTCCTGCCCCAAGTGCGGCCTCTCCCTCCCCGAGCTGGAGCCGCGCCAGTTCTCTTTCAACTCTCCCTTCGGTGCCTGCCCCGAGTGCGCCGGCCTCGGCACGCGGCGAGAGGTCAACGAGCAGCTCGCCCTCGGCGACGCGAGCATCTCGATCCTCGAAGGCGTCGTGCTCCCGTGGGGTGAGCCTAGCGGGTACTTGCGTCGCGTGGTGCTGCCGACGCTGGCCAAGGAGCTGCACTTCGACCTCAACGTGCCGTGGGGCAAGATCCCCGCGGCCGCGCGCAAGGCGCTGCTCTACGGCCTCGGCGAGAAGAAGCTCAAGTTCCGATACGAGAGCGAGAAGACCCGCGGCGAATACGAGTCGGTGTGGGAAGGCATCCTCCGCAACGTCGAGCGCCGGTACAAGGAGACCACCTCGGACGGCGTGCGCGAGCAGCTGAGCGAGTACATGACGCTCCGGCCTTGCTCGCTCTGCGAGGGACGCCGTCTCAAGCGCGAGAGCCTCGCCGTTCTCATAGACGGCAAGAGCATCGGCGAAGTAGTGGAAATGTCGGTCGGGGACGCCCTGGTCTTCGCGGACGATCTCCCGGTCCGCTCCAACGGCAAGCCGGGACTGGATCCCGACATCGCCGGACCGATCCTCAAGGAAGTGCGCGACCGGCTCCGCTTCCTGGTGAACGTGGGCCTCGACTACCTCACCCTCGGACGTTCCGCTGGTACGCTCTCGGGCGGCGAATCGCAGCGCATCCGGCTCGCCACCCAGATCGGCTCGAGACTCGTGGGTGTGCTCTACATCCTCGACGAGCCGTCCATCGGTCTGCACTCGCGCGACAACGGCCGCCTCCTCGCCACGCTCAAGGAGCTGCGCGACCTCGGCAACACCGTGCTGGTCGTCGAGCATGACGAGGAGACCATCCGCGCCGCCGACTACGTCGTGGACCTTGGCCCGCGCGCCGGCCGCCACGGCGGCGAGCTCATCGCGTCAGGGCCGTTAGGCGAGATCCTGAAGAGCGAGCGGTCGCTCACCGGGCGCTACCTCCGGCGAGAGCTCCGCATCCACGTTCCGTCGTCCCGCCGTTCCGCCGTTCCGTCCCGTACCGTCCGCGTCATCGGCGCGCGGCAGCACAACCTCAAGAACCTGACTGTGGATTTCCCGCTCGGGCTCTTCGTTGCCGTCACCGGCGTCTCGGGCTCGGGCAAGTCCACCCTCGTCACCGACATCCTCTATCAGGCGCTGGCGCGGCACTTCTATCGCGCGCAGGTGATTCCCGGCGCGCACGACCGGATCGAGGGGCTGGATCTCATCGACAAGGTCATCGACATAGACCAGAGCCCCATCGGAAGGACGCCCCGCTCGAACCCGGCCACTTACACCGGCCTTTTCACCCCGATCCGCGACATCTTCGCCGAGCTGCCCGAGGCCAAGATGCGCGGCTATGGGCCGGGGCGGTTTTCGTTCAACGTGAAGGGCGGGCGGTGCGAGGCCTGTCAGGGCGACGGCCTGGTCAAGATCGAGATGCACTTCCTGCCCGACGTCTTCGTGCCGTGCGAGGTGTGCCGCGGGCGCCGCTACAACCGCGAGACGCTCGAAGTCCGTTTCAAGGGGAAGTCCATTGCGGACGTGCTCGACATGACGGTGGCCGAAGGCCTCGAGTTCTTCACCAACCAGCCGAGGGTGCGGCAGAAGCTGGAGACGCTGAACGACGTGGGCTTGGGCTACCTCCACATCGGCCAGAGCGCGACCACTCTCTCGGGGGGCGAGGCTCAGCGCGTCAAGCTCGCCACCGAGCTCAGCAAGCGCGACACGGGCCGCACGCTCTACATCCTCGACGAGCCGACCACCGGCCTCCACTTCGAGGACGTGCGGCTGCTGCTCGAGGTGCTGCACCGGCTGGTGGACAAGGGCAACACGGTGGTGGTGATCGAGCATAACCTCGACGTGGTGAAGACCTCCGACTGGATCATCGACCTCGGGCCGGAGGGCGGCGAGGCGGGTGGGACCGTGGTCGCCGAGGGGCCGCCCGAAGCGGTAGCGCGCGAGGCGTCGAGCCACACCGGGCATGCGTTGCGAGCGGTGCTGAGGTAGCGGAGGGCCTTCAGGGCCTGCCTTCGCCGAGCGCGGACTTCAGTCCGCGTCGTCCCGCGACTCCTCAGGCGTACTGACACAATGTCGTCGGACTCCGTATACCCCCCAGGACGCGCAGGCGTCACCGTCTGGGAGCCTGCTGCCGCTCGCTGGCGTCGTCCGCCGCGTCGGCCTGGATTGGGCGTTAGGCGAAACCTCCGCGGTGCCGCTCGCGCCACTCGTGGTGGCCGCCCGCACAGGGTTAGCGGGCCGGTGCGCGCAGCCGCTCGCATCGCGTCCAGCCATTGCGCCACCGGTGAGCGGCCCTAGTCTTCAGGCATGCGTGTTCGCGCCGTCGCGTTGCTGACCGGTGCAGTGCTGTGCGCGGCCTGCCATACGCCCTTGAATTATCTGGGGACGCAGGGGCCGCGTTACGCCGGCGGGCCCGCCGCGATGCCGGCAGCCGGCTCGGCCGGTCCGCTCCGAATCGTGACCTTCAACGTGAAGTACGCCCGTCGCGTGGACAGCGCCATCGTGGTGCTCGAGTCCGAGCAGTCACTGCGCGACGCGGACCTCATCATGCTGCAGGAGATGGACGCGCCGGGTACCGAGCGCATCGCTCGCGCGCTGGGCCTCGGATACGTCTACTACCCGGCCACGGTCCATCCTGGGACGCGCAATGATTTCGGGAACGCGATCCTCACCCGCTGGCCGATGGTGAGCGACGCCAAGATCCTCCTGCCGCATCGTGGCCGCGGCAGCGGCACCGCCCGAGCGGCGACCGCCGCAACGATCCGCGTCGGCGGCAGACTGGTGCGCGTCTACTCCGTTCATCTGGGCACGCCCACGGAGATCGGCCCGCGCTCGCGCCGCGACCAGATCCTCACGATCCTCGCCGATGCCGAGGGCTACCCGCAGGTCGTCGTGGGCGGAGACATGAACAACCATGAGCTTGGATACATGGTGCGGGACCACGGTTACCAGTGGCCGACGGAGCGCGGTCCAAGGACCGGCCGTCTGGGTCGCTGGGATCATCTCTTCCTCAAGGGATTCCACGCGGTCGGTGGCGACGGAACGGGCACGGTGCTGGACAACCGGGGCGCCAGCGACCACCGGCCGGTGTGGGCCTTCGCCGCACCGGAGGCGGCGCCGTCGGACTCGGCACCGGCCCCGAAGCCCTAGCGCGAGGTAGGTCATGCGATGCCGGCGGTCAACGCCGGATCCGGCGCGCCTCGAACGTGATCACCAGCCGCACCGAGACGAGCAGGCCGCGGTGCTTGACGGGCCACGGCAGCTTGGGCGATCCGGAGAGAGAGTACTGCGCCTCCGGGATGAGCGTTACCCGTGACAGCGGCACGTGCACGGCCACACCGGGTGCCGCCAGGAACTGCCCATCATGGCGGGAAGATCGCGTAGCAGTGGCGCCCGCACCCTGGGTCGCGGTCTGCGAGAACCGCACCGCTCCAACGCTGACCCCCGGCACGATCTCGACGCCCCCCACCGGTACGAGCACGCCCAGATCCACGGCGTACAACTGCACGCGGGTGCGGACGCGGGTGGCGGGTGAGGCCGGCAGGCTGGATGGGTAATCGGTGGTGGCACCGGCATGATAGGCCCATCTGAGCCCGATGTAGGTGAGCCTGCCCGCCGCCAAGCCGAACACCAGGCCGGCGCCGGGTCCGTAGGCGCGTCCCGTTCCGTAACTTGCGAGCGCGCCGAGCTGCACCTCGCCCAGCTGGGCCTGCAGCGCAGACGCCAGCGGGAGCAGCGCCGCCACGACGAGGCCGCATCGAGTGAGGCGCCGGCTCACAGGCCGTCCTTGGCGACCCGCGCGATGCGGCGCCGCAGCTCGCCGACCGGCGGAAGCAGCCGGTCGAGCGTCTGCTGATCGTCCACCCACCTGACCGTGCCCATCATGAACACCAGGTCGATGAGCGGCACCAGAGACTCGGCGCCGGTGAACAGCACGCCGACCTCCCCGTCCATGAACATTCCGCGGTAGTCCTGGTTCTGCGAGCCGACCATCGCGAAGCTCGCGGCGCCCGGCACCTCCCGGGCTTCCGCGAAGATGAGATCGGCGATGCGCCCCAGCGAATCGGGCAGCCCGCGATCATTCGCGTAGTCGGCGCGGGTCGCGTACGTCGCCTGGCGATGCTGCAGGTACATCGACATGAACCGCGGCCATTCCGGAGAGCGCGTGATCGCGGTCAGGAATGCGCGCGTGGCTACGAACTGCACCTTGTGGTGCAGCTTGGGCGTCACCGGCGCGGCTGTGTCGTTCGGGGACAAGGCGGCGACCTGCCGGCCGGCCGCAGCGACCACGGGCACCAGCGCCGGAGCGAACGGCAGCAGCGCCTGGAGGAATGCCGTCGACCCGACCCCGTTCGCCCACCGGTCGGCACGGCTCGCGAAGCCGTTCGTATCAGGTGGAAGCGCGTACAGCCCCACTCGCAGGTCTCCGCCCGCAGCGTTGATCGCATCGCCGAGCTCGCCACGAACCAGCAGCAGCCGCGTGAACAGCTCGTGCGCGCGCTCCAGCTGCGGAAACCCGGCGCTCGGTGCGTTGTCCCGCGCCGGCGATACCACCAATGCGTGGCCGCCCCGAAGCGCCGCCCCCACCAGCAGCGAACCGAAGAAGGTCGAGTTCCAGAGCGAGTCGGGGATCTTGAACACCGTGCCGGGAGGCATCAGCGAGTAGAGCACCGCCTTCGCGACGTTGAGCGGCTTCGGCAGGTAGCCGGTTCCGTTCATCAGCGCCATGGCGCGCGTGTCGAATCGGACCGCATCGGCAGACTCCGCGGCGCTCCTGACGGCCATGGCGGTGAACGCCTTGGGTCTGAGCGGTATGGGAATGGCTCGTTCGGGCATGCCCTGGCTCAAGAGCAGCTCACGCGCCTGGCGCCTGAGCTCGAGCAGTAACGGGCCCTCGAGTATCAGTGACCGGTCGTCCCAGCCCGGACCGAGGTATTGCTGCCCGACCCCCATCCCCGTGAGGATCGCTTCGCCGCGATACGGATCATCCTCGGTCACGTCCCGGAACGCGATCTTGCGGTGATCGCGCATGATGTCGTCCGGGTAGCCGAACACGCTCGATATCAGTCCGCCGCCCCAGAACGACGCGTCGGGGCGGTTGGTGATGTTGACGTGGACCTTGATCCGGTTGTGCAGCCAGCCCTCGCCGTATTCCCTCGCCTCGGCCTGCAACACCCGGGAACGGTCCACGGCCCGGCGCAGCCGGTGCAGCGCGCTGTCCAGGTGGGCGACCTGCCGCGGCTGTGCTTGGCCCAGACTCGGCGAGGCGCGGAGCGGATCCTCCAGAATGCTCATGAGAATGTGCGAGCGGCGCTGCTCGTAGTAGTGCTGGTCCAGGAAGACGAAGAACGACGGCAGAGTGCCGGTCGAGTCGTACGCCTCCACCCGGTCCGCCAGCGCCGCCAGGTAGCCGTCCACTACCTGAGCGAACGCAGCCGTGTCGAGCCCGCCATCCGTTATCGCCGGAAAGTCGTGGATCCAGAGCACGTGGTAGTCGCGTGTCTGCCGGATCATCCGCAGCAGCTCCTCGTGGAATCCCAGGTTGGCGACGTAGGAGAGGCGGTTGCGGTCGGTGAATCGCACGCCGGTGGCGCGCTCGATGAGCGCGTCCAGCTCGGCCTGCTCGTCGTGCTCCTCGGGAAGCAGCGCATACTGGAGCGGCAGCCATACCAGCCGCGGATCATCCCATTCCCGTGACGCTCGGCCGCGGATCTCTTCGAGTATCTCGGTCAGGCGCTGGAATACGAACAGCACGGCCTCGGTGCGGTTTTCCGCGACCAGGCCCGGCGTCGTGACCAGCCGGCCGAAGCGCCCACGGGCCGCGAGACTCAGGTCACTGAGGTTGTCCCGGCGCCGTTGGCGGCCCAACAGGGCGTCGTATGGAAGGAGCACCTCCGCGAGTACGACCTCGCGGCTGAGCCGGGCGAGCTCGCGGCCGGTCGCTGGGTCCCCGGACGCGAGGGCGAAGGCGCGTTCGACCTCCGCATGGAAATGGCGGACTTCCTGCTCGGCGCTTCTGGCGGCAAGGTGCCCGCGCATCTCGGCCAGGTATCGCCTGGTCCTGGCCACCGCAACGGCGGCGCGGCGGCCGTCCTGGTCCAGGAACGGCGCGACTGTCCGCCCGATCCACTCCGCGGAGATCCGAATACCCTCCAGCGCCGCCGCGAGCTCCGGATCGTCCGACCGGTGGTCGGCCGGCATCCGAAGAGCGCCCGACACCACCACATGACTTCGGACCGGCCGTCCTCTGCCGGCGAGGGGATCGCGGAGCGGCGCGGAGACTCCGAGCAGAAAGGAGTGGCTCGACAGCGGGTACCAGTCCATGCGTAGCCGCGTACCGCGCGTGAGCAGGCCTCCGCGGCGCACCGGCGTGTGGGAGGTGACCAGCATATCGACGCTGCCGGTGCGCAGGTTGTACTCCGCTCCGATCCCCGTGCTCAAGTACGGCACTTGCAGCATCCCCCGCACTCCGCCCTCAGGCCGGCCACGGCGCACGCCGCCCCAGGCCTCTACGCCGACTTCGGCCATTCCGGTGACAGGGTTCAACAGCGAGCGCAACGCTCCGGCTTGGGCACGGGCCAGCACGTCGTCGGATGGACCGTCCAGCCAACCACCGGCGCTGACACCCGCTTGCCAGCGCCAGAGTCTGGGCTGGCCGAGCGACGCAGTGCGGCCGCCGGCCTCCAGCGGGATGGGAACCTGCGAGTACAGTTTGGACGCCGACCAACGGCATGTCGCGGAAAGCGCGACAAGGAATGAAGTGACGACGCGGTGGCCGGTGCGGACGCTCACAAAGACTCGGTCGCGGGAGGTTAGGGTAGAGTTATCGTCTGACTCGTGCCTCGGCAAGCTGAACTGGCGTTCGCTTCTCGGTATCCGGGGCTTCCAGCCGAGCCCTGGTCGCCTGCTGGCGGCCCCCGCCAAGTAGGCCTAGATTGGGCGCTTAGGCGAAACTTTCGGGGGTTGGGGCCGTTGTGATGCGGGGCTCGGGCCGAGTTTGGGTTTCTACACCCTACACCCCACACCCTACACCCTGTTTTCAGGAGCCGTCTCCATCAGCGGTCCGGAAATCCTCATCCCGATGTCGTTCTTCCTCGTCGCGGGGAGCGTGGGGTTCTCGTTCTCGCCCATCGGCCGCGCCATCGCCCGCCGGCTGGGCGGCGCCGGGCCGGACGGCGAGGCCCAGCGAGAGGTCGCTGCGCTCCGCGAGGAAGTGGATCAGTTGCGTGGCGAGCTGGCGGAGATGCAGGGACGCGTCGCTGAGCTGGACGACCTGCACAACCGCCTCGACTTCGCCGAGCGGCTCATTGCCCAGGTGAAGACGAAGGGCGCCTTGCCGGGGGAGAAGTAAGGATGCCGGTCGAGATGGTCGTCCAGGAAGTCCTGACGGCACTGATCGTGGGCGCGACCTTTGTCGGCCTCGCGTTCAGCCCGCTCGCCCGCGCGCTCGGCAACCGCATCATGCACGGTAAGGTTCAGCTGCGGGGCGCCGGCAGTGACGATCCGCGGGTGGACGAGCTGGCGGACGAGGTGTCGGTGTTGCGTCGCCAGATCGGCGACATGCACGAGCGCCTCGACTTCGCGGAGCGGATGCTCGCGCAGGCGCGCGACAAAGGCGCACTCGGCCCGGGAATGGAGCGCTAGCGTGCAGACGCCGGCCCCCCAGCTCCCGCCCATGCCGCCGATGCCGCCGGAGTTCCACGGGATCATGACGGGGGACGACATCGTCACGATCGTGTTCTTCTCGCTGATGGGAGCCGCGGTCATGGTGTGGCTGGTCGCGCGCGGACCGATCGGGCACGCCATCGGCGAGGTCATCAAGCGGTGGCTCGGCGGCAGCCGTCAGGACGTGGGACAGCTCGACGACCTCAACCACCGGCTGGACGCGATGCAGCACCAGCTTGGCGACCTGGCCGAACGGCAGGACTTCGCCGAGCGGCTGCTGGCCCAGGTGCGCCGCGACAAGGCCCTCCCTGGCGCATCGGACGTTGTCGGGTGAAATATTCAGGCACGGCGGCGCGTACGGGCCTTACCGGAAGGAGCAGTCATGGTCACACGTGAAGACTTGGAGAGCTTCATCGCTCGCCTCGAGACCGATGGCGTGCATTCGCGCGAGGTCGAGCCCGGTCTCTGGGTGCTCACCCAGAACAGTGACGGGCCGGAGGTGGTGGTCCACTTCAACCCGCCGGTCGCGGTGCTGCGGGTGAAGGTGATGGAGCTTTCCCCCAAGCAGCAGAAGGCCGAGCTGTTCCGGCACCTCCTCGAGCTGAACGCGACGGACATCGTGCACGGGTCGTACGGGATCGACGGCAGCAACGTCGTCCTTTCCGACACGCTCGAGCTGCAGAACCTCGACTTCAACGAGTTCCAGGCCAGCTACGACTCGATGATGCTGGCGCTGGCGTCGCACCTCGCGACGCTTGCCCCTTTCCGCCAGGCGTGAGGCGTCATGGGAATCTTTGACCGTTTTTCCACGGTGCTCCGGTCGAACCTCAACGACCTGATCTCGCGTGCCGAGAACCCCGAGAAGATGCTGAACCAGCTGGTGCTCGACATGCGGAGCCAGCTGGCCAAGGCCAAGCAGCAGGTCGCCTCCGCGATCGCGGACGAGAAGAAGCTCCAGGCGCAGGTCGAGCAGGAGAAGAAGCTCGCCGAGGACTGGGAGAAGCGGGCGATGCTGGCGGTGCAGGAGGGTCGGGATGACCTGGCCAAGCAGGCGCTGCTCCGCCACGCCGAGCATATGCAGAACGCGGCCCAGCTCGACGAGACGTGGCGCAAGCACGCCGCCGAGACCGAGTCGCTGAAGAACTCGCTCCGGGCCCTCAATGACAAGATCGAAGAGGCCAAGCGCAAGAAGAACATCCTCATCGCGCGGGCGCGGCGCGCGGAGGCGCAGCAGCGCATCCACGAGACGATGTCGTCGATGAGCGACAAGAGCGCCTTCGAGACCTTCGAGCGGATGAGCGAGCGCATCGAGCATAACGAGCGCAAGGCGCTCGCCTCGGCGGAGCTCAGCGAGGAGCTCGACGGCGACCAGTTGCAGCGGCAGCTCTCCCAGCTCGAATACAAGGCCGACGCCGACACCCAGCTCCTGGCCCTCAAGCAGCGTATGGGTCTTCTCGGTGCAGGGAAGGGCGAGGCCTCCAAGCAGCTCGGCGCGGGCAAGAAGGGGTCCGACATCCGCGACGCCGAGGTCGTGGAGGAAGCCGACGACGAGCCGAAGCAGGGGGCCTAGGCGACGGTGACGGACGCCGTCCCCTCCACCAGGCGGGCGGTGCCCTTAGTGCTGGTTCTCCTCGCCGCCGCGGTCCTGCTGCTGCTCTACCGCATCGCGGAACTGATCCTCATCGCCTTCATCGCGGCGCTGATCGCCGTGTATCTGGGCGGGATAATGGACATCCTGTGCCGGCGCCTGCGGCTGCCGCGGGGGCCGGCGCTGTTTCTCGCCCTGTTCCTGACGCTCGCCGCGCTGTCGGGGATCGGCGTCCTACTCGCCCCTGCCGTGGCGCAGCAGACCCAGGACCTCATCGCAGCCATTCCGCGTTACCTGACCGAGCTGGACCAGATGCTGCGCGGCCTCGCCGCGCGCTACCCGCTCTTGAGGCGCACCGGCATCGCCTCCACCGAGTCCGGTCTCGTCACCACGCTCCTCACCGAAACGATGGAGTTCCTGCGCCGCGGCGTGGTGGGCTACGCCACCGCCACCGGCAAGCTCGTCATTGACGGCATCGCCGTGATGGTCATGGCACTCTACCTGGCCTACCGGCCGTCGCTCTACGCCGACGGGGTCGTCGCCTTGGCGCCGCCCCGGCACCGCAAGACGGCGCGCGCCATTCTCGCCGACTTGGGCCTGACGCTGCGCGCCTGGGTGGGCGCCCAGCTCCTCGCCATGGTCGTGCTCGCCCTGTTCACCGGCCTCGGGCTGTGGCTGCTCGACGTCCCGTATTGGCTGGCGTTCAGCATCTTCACCGGTGTCCTCGTGATGGTGCCGTTCTTCGGCACGCTCGTCTCCACGGTCCTCCCGGCGCTACTCGTTCTGGGAGATCGGGGCGTGCTGCCCGCCCTCGCGGTAGCGTCGGTGGGCGTGATCGTCCACGTGATCGAGGCCAACCTCGTCCACCCGATCATCATGCAGCACCGGGTGGCGCTCCCGCCGGTGCTCACCATTCTGAGCGTGCTGGTGATGGCCAAGATGGGCGGCGTGCTGGGCCTGCTCGTGGCGGTGCCGACTCTCGCCACTGTCATGGTTCTGACCCGGCACATCCTCATTTTCCAGGTTTACAATGAAAGCCCCGCGGGTGGGACTCCACACCCGCCCGCGGTCTTGAGGCCGAGCCGCGAAGTGCAGGCTGCAACACCCCCCTGACAACCGACACCCGGCACATTTGGATGCTCGACCCCAGGTACCTGATCATCGCCGAAGGCGCCTTCGGCCCTGAGACGTCGAAGACCGCCAACTCCGCCGTGCGCTATCTCCCGGAGCGCATCGTCGGAGTTCTGGACAGCGCGGCCGGCGGCCGCACCTGTCAGGAGGTGCTCGGGTTCGGCGGCGGGATCCCTGTAGTGCGGACCATCGACGAAGGGTTCGCCCTCGGCCCCTCGGCGGTCCTGATCGGGATCGCGCCGGCCGGCGGCCGGCTGCCGCCGGAGTGGCGGGCGTGGATCCTCGCCTCCATCGACCGGGGGCTGGACGTCTGGAGCGGTCTCCACACCTATCTCACCGACGACGCCGAGCTCGCGGCGCGGGCCGCCTCGAAGGGCGTGACGCTTAAGGACCTGCGCAAACCGCCGCCGAAGCTCCCGGTGTCCGACGGCAGGGCCAAGGGGGTGAGCGCGCTCGTCGTCCTGTCGGTGGGAAGCGACTGCAACGTCGGGAAGATGACCGCGCAGCTCCAACTGGTGCGCGGGCTCGAGGCGCGGGGGCTCCGGACGCGCTTCGCGGCCACCGGGCAGACGGGCATCCTGATAGCAGGATGGGGAATCGCGGTGGACGCGGTGGTCGCCGACTTCATCGGGGGCGCGGCTGAACAGCTGGTCCTCGAAGCCGCGAACGGAGCGGACGTGGTGCTGGTCGAGGGCCAGGGGAGCCTCATTCACCCGGGCTACTCGGGCGTGACGCTCGGTCTGCTCCATGGCTCGTGCCCGAAGGCGATGGTGCTCTGCCATCAGAGTTCGCGCGAGTTCATCGGCGACTACAGCGGCCGCACACCGTGGCTGCGGATCCCTCCCTTGAGTGAATTGGTGCGCATCTACGAGTCCGCGGCGGCGCCGGTCCAACCATCCAAGGTGGTCGCCATCGCGCTCAACACGTACGACCTCTCGGACGCCGAGGCGAGGGCCGCGGTGGCGCGCGCCGCGGCCGACACGGGTCTTCCGGCGACCGATCCCGTTCGCTTCGATGCGGCGCCGCTGGTTGACGCGATCGCAGCATTCGCGAGGAGCCTGCCCTCCGCGTAAAACCGCGCCGAAGTGCGGTGTTTTCGATACCATGCTTTTTCATGACGCTGCTATGTTCGCGCCGCCTCGGAAAACCGGGGCGGCGCGGTGCTTTTCCGCGCCGGTTCTTCCACCTCCGCAACAAGGAGTCGGCGGATGGGCATCGCAGAGCGGGTACTCGTGTTGGTGGTGGATGGGCCGGTGCGGTTGGCCGCGCGGATCCTGGCTGAGCGCTATCCCGAGGTGTTGAGCGACGGAGGCTCGCTGAGCGTGGTCATCGACGGACGGGAGACGCCCGAGGGCGTCTTCGCCTTCTGTCGGGAGCGGCGTATCAGCGTGAAGGCCTCCTGCGTCCTTTCGAGGGTCGCAGCGCATCGCACCGCGGCGGGCGCCTTGCCTACGTCGTCGCCGTTCGGCGCGACGAACCATCCATCTTCTCAGGAGGCATGGCAATGAAGAAGGCAGGCATCATGGCGGCCGCGGTGGGCGGGGTGCTCGTCACACTGGCGGTGATCGCGGGCTGCGGGAGGGACATCGGCGGCTCGGCCACCGACGTGACCGGGGCCGGAAGCACTCTGACCAATGGATCGAGGATCCGTGGCAGTGTCGTGGAGCAGGTGAGTGCCCTGGTTCCGACGGTATCGTATCGACCGGAACCGACCCGGCGCGACTTCTTGGCGGTCGTGCGCAATGGTCAGGCCACGCTCGATGGCGGCGCCATCGCGGTCAGTCGAGGCCTGGCACGAGGGACGAGCGACGTGGAGTTCACGGATCGGGAGGGGCGGCACGCGAGGCTGGTGGCCCGCTCGTCCGCTCCGGGCCGGCCGGCCGAAGGGTTCCAGGTGTACCGGGACGGGCAGCTACTGGTGGACGTCGCGTTTCAGTGGCAGAATCTCAACGGTGCCTGGGTGCTCGGCCAGCGTACCCTCACCGTGTACGATCACGGGCAGGCGATGCTGCGCCATACCCGGGCTGTGGACGGAGCGACACTGGCGAGTGCTCAGGTCGGCGTACCCCGCTTTGACGGGCAGCGGTCGCTGCTGTCGATCCTGTTGCCCCAGCGCCTCGAGGCGCAGTGGTATCGTTGCCTGGGCGAGGCCACAATGACCGTCGTGGCCGCGGGGGTCGCGGGTGCCGCAACGGCCGCGTTCATAGCTGCTCCCAGCCCTGTCACCGCCGCAGCCGTGGCCACCGCGATCGCGTTTTACGACAAGACCATGGACGCGTATCTTGACTGCGTCTACGAGATGCCTTCGGACGGGTAGACTGGGGGGTAGGAACGATGGACAAGAACCTTCTAATCAACGTCGGACTGCTTTCGCTCGGTGGGGCCTTGTTCGGCTATACGCTGTTTCAGATCGCGGCCCGGCGGATCTCCGCTCGGCAGATCGGCGCTTCTGTCAGCGTGAGTCTGGGCGCGATCCTCGTCGGCTTCTCGTTCATGCCGCAGTCCGGGGAAGCGGGCACGCTCGTGGGTCTGGCGGGGGCCGTCTGCTTGATTTCGGGATCCCTGCTTACCGTGAGGACGCTGCGCCGCGGGGCGCCGCAGCTCCCGCCGTCGGAGACCGGCCGCAACGAACTCCCGCGCGGGGACCGGCCGACGCTGGACGGTTGACCCTGTCCGACGCCACCGGCTAGCTTGGCTGGCCTGTGGTCACCCGCGTGATGTCGATGATGAGAGCGCCCACCGCGGACCCCTGGTCCGCGGTGCGGCGCTTCTTCGTCCGCCTGCTGCACGGCGACGATCTCCTGGTCGCGCTGCTCCAGGTCGCCGTCATACTCGGCTTTGCGTTGCTCAGCAATCGCATCCTGAAGAGAGTAGCGCGGCGCATCGTCCAGCGCGCCGACGACGGCGACCCTAACACGCTGACCGAGCGGGAGCAGCGCGCGCAGACCTTCGCCCAGCTCCTGACGTACACCGGCAACATCGTCATCGGCCTCGCCGCGGTCCTCGCGATCCTCAGCATCTTCATCGACATCCGTCCGATCCTCGCCGGCGCGGGTGTGGTGGGCCTCGCCGTGGCGGTGGGCGGCCAGACCATCGTGCGCGATTTCATCACCGGGTTCTTCCTGCTCACCGAGCAGCAGTTCGCGGTGGGTGACCGAGTTCGGATCGGCACGGTCGAAGGCGTGGTGCACCGCATCACCCTTCGCATGGTGGTGCTCAGGGGCGACGACGGGGCGCTGCACTATGTCGCGAACGGATCGATAAGCGCGGTGAGCAACCTGTCGCATGCGCGGACCGGCGGGGCGAAACCGCCGGCCGCGGCGGGTCGTTAGGCGGTGCCACGGACCCCGAGACTGGTTCGCGTGCTGAAGCACGCGCTCGGCCAAGGGCAGGCCGGCGGCTCTTTCGCGGCCCGCGGGTTCCTGCTCTCGTGTCTCGGCCTGGCGGCGGCCGGTGGCGTGGCGATGGCCCAGTGCCCCGACGGCACGCCGCCACCCTGCCGCCGCGCCGCCCGCCCGGCGGCGACGGCCTCGGCGAACACCGTCGCGGTCCTCTACTTCGACAATCTCTCTCGTGACACGTCCGACGCTTATCTCGCCGACGGGCTCACCGAGGAGATCACCGCGCGCCTGGGACAGGTGGGCCGCCTGGTCGTCACGTCGCACACCGCCGTGCGGCGGCTGCGGAATGCGGCGACGATGAGCACGCCGGAGATCGGCCGCGCGCTGAGCGTGAACTATCTGCTCAACGGCAGCGTGCGGCGCTCGGCGAGCCGGCTGCGGGTCACGGTGGAGCTGGTCCGCGCCTCCAGCGGCGTGCAGGTCTGGTCCAACCAGTTCGACCAGAGCCAGGCGGATCTGCTCGCCATACAGGAGGAGATCGCGGTGGCGGTGGCGGCGGGCATCGTCGGCCAGCTGCTGCCGGGCGAGCGCGCCACCCTCGAGCGCAGGCCCACCCGCAACGCTGCGGCCTACGACGCCTACCTGCGGGGAAGCCGCGCCATCTGGGACGTGGACCCGCGCAGTACCGCGCTGGCAATCGCCGCGTTCGAGACCGCGCTCAGGCTCGATCCCGGCTTCACCGCGGCCCGAGGCCGGATAGCCTACGCCTATGGATGGGCGTTGAACTGGAACCAGCCGCTGCCCGACATCCCGGTGGAGAGCCTGCCCGCCCGGGCTCAGGCCGCCGCAGACCGGGCGCTGGCCGAGGATTCCACTTCGGCCGACGCGTGGAGCGGCATGGGGTTCGTGCTCTTCCTTCGCGACCCGCCCGACTATACCGGCGCGCTCGCGGCCATGCGCCGCGCGGTCGCGCTGGATTCCACCAACGTCTTCGTCCGCCAGAGCAACGCCGTGCTGCTGCGGCGCATGGGAGCCTTTGACGCGGCAGCGGCGGAGTATCACCGGGCGATCGAGCTCCAACCCGGCTTGAGCCAGGTGGTCGGCGACCTCGGCTTCATCGCCTACAGCCGGCGGCGCTACCGTGAAGCGGCGGGATGGTACGACAGCGCCCTCGCGCTGAACCAGGGGGCGTGGCAGCACCTGACATACCGTGCGCGCATCCGGCTGGAGCTGCGGGACACGGCGGGCGCCCGGCAAGACGCCGAGGATGCGGTGCGACTGGTCGCGGTGGCCTCGCGCGCGCTGGCGTTGAGCGTGCTCGCGCAGGTCGAGGCCCGCACCGGGGACAGCGCATCCGCCCGGGCGCGGCTCGAGCCGCTGCTCGCCCCCGTCGCCGAGGGCCCGGTTTCCGTCCGGGAGGGCTACGAGCTGGCGCTGGCGCTCGTGGCGACCGGGCAGAAGGACCGCGCGCTCGACGTGCTGGAGCGGGTGCGGCCGCGCGGGGCGTGGCTCTGGTCCTACCTCGTGTTCCCCGGCTTCGACCCGATCCGCGCGGAACCGCGCTTCGTGAGGGTCTACGAGGAGTCGCGGCCGCCGGGCGCGCCGCGGATGCCATAGCGCCTTCGCCGATGCCGCCCCGCAGCCCACGACGTGATCGTCGTGCGCGTGTTGACCCGCCCAGCCGCACGCGGCTAACCTCCACCATGCCGCTCCGCCTCCACAACACCCTCTCCCGCTCCGTCGAGCCGTTCACGCCGCTCGCGCCGCCCAAGGTCACGCTCTACACCTGCGGCCCCACGGTCTGGAACTATGCCCACATCGGCAACTTCCGGACCTTCGTCGTCGAGGACGTGCTGAGGCGCTATCTCGCGTACCGCAGCTTCGACGTGCTGCACGTCATGAACGTCACCGATGTGGACGACCGGACCATCAACGCCGCGAACGCCGCAGGCATGCCGCTCGTCGAACACACGGCACCGTACACCAGAGCGTTCTTCGAGGACCGCGACTACCTGCGCATCCTGCCCGCGCACCACTACCCGGCGGCCACGGGGTTCATCCCTCATATGGTCGCGCTGGCGAGCCGGCTGCTCGAGAAGGGCGTGGCATACCGGGGTGATGACGGCTCGGTGTACTTCGGGATAGACCGGTTCCCTTCGTACGGGCGCCTCTCCCGCCTGGATACGCGCGAGATCAAGGTGGGCGCGCGCGTTTCGAGCGACGAGTACGCCAAGGAGGACGCGCGCGACTTCGTCTTGTGGAAGGCCGCGAAGCCGGCGGACGAAGCCGTGGGCGCAGCCTGGGACGCGCCGTTCGGCCGAGGGCGGCCCGGCTGGCACCTCGAGTGCTCGGCCATGTCGCAGCACTATCTGGGCGACACGCTCGACATCCACGCCGGCGGCGTGGACCTCATCTTCCCCCACCACGAGGACGAGATCGCGCAATCGGAGGCCGCGACCGGCAAGCCGTTCGCGCGGTTCTGGCTCCACGCGGAGTTCCTCACGGTAAGCGGCAGCAAGATGTCCAAGCGGTACGGCAACTTTCTCACGGCCAGAGATCTCCGCGAGAACGGGGTGGACCCGGCCGCGGTCCGCTACCTCTTCGGCCAGACGCACTACCGGAAGCAGCTCGACTGGAGCGACGCGGCGCTCGAAGGCGCTACGGCCGGCGTGCGCCGCCTCGGCGAGTTCCGCCTGCGCCTTGCGAAGGCGCCCGCCGGCGACAGCGCCGAGTGGGATGCGTCCACGGCGACGCTCGAGCGTAGCTTCGCCGAGGCGATGGACGACGATCTCAACGTGCCGGGCGCGCTAGCGGCGGTGATGGACTTCGTGCGCGCGGGCAACGCGTTGATCGACCGCGGCGGCGGCGTCTCGACTTCAGCCGTCTCGGTGTTCGATCGCGCCACGGAAGTGCTTCAGGTCGTGCCCGCCGCTACTGAGGTCTCTCTGGGGGGCGCAGTCCAGCCGACCGGGATGGTTGAGACCTTGATCGTGCCGGCTGAGGTTCGGGAGTTGGCTGAAGCCCGCAAGGATGCCCGGGTCAAGAAGAACTGGCAGCGGGCGGACGAGCTACGCAAGCTGTTGATCGAGAAAGGCTTCGACGTTCGCGACTCGAAAGACGGCGGCTACGAACTCCGCCGAGTAACTGAGCCTCCCACCACGACTTGACCCACCCCAACGCAAGGTTTATGCTTCAGGGCTCGCGAAGTCCGCAATGGGACAGCGCGCTGACGTAGCTCAATCGGTAGAGCAGCTGATTTGTAATCAGCAGGTTAAGGGTTCGAGTCCCTTCGTCAGCTCCAGTTAGCCGGGAGGGAGCACGCAGCACCGCAGACCACGCCACCCCGCGTTTCGCGCCGCGGGGTGGTCTGTTCAGCGGACCAAAAGACGCCAGTGGGATGGGGCGCTGGGGTGGGGTGCCGGAGCGGTCAATCGGAGCAGACTGTAAATCTGCCGGCCTTGCGCCTACGAAGGTTCGAATCCTTCCCCCACCACTGCGGGCGTAGCTCAGTTGGTAGAGCGTCAGCCTTCCAAGCTGAGGGTCGCGGGTTCGAGCCCCGTCGCCCGCTCGCTCGCGTAGCTCAGTCGGTAGAGCGCGTCCTTGGTAAGGACGAGGTCAGCGGTTCAATCCCGCTCGCGAGCTTGAGACGTCGAGACCGTTTTTTCATGAGGTGGGGAGCGCATGGCCCGCGAGAACATCATCATGGCGTGCACGGACTGCAAGGAGCGGAACTACTTCACCACCAAGAACCGCCGGAAGCACCCCGAGCGTGTCGAGTGGAAGAAGTACTGCCCGCGCTGCAACAAGCACAAGGCGCATAAGGAGACGAAGTGAGCAACTGGCTCACGCTGGCGATCCTCGTGGCGGCTGTTGCCTTCGCGGGGGCGCTCATGGTATGGCGCGAGCGGGTGCGAGTGGGGGCGCGCGCCTCGGTTGTCTTCCTGGACGAGGTCCGGGGCGAGATCAAGAAGGTCACCTGGCCGGACCGCCTGCAGCTCAAGAACGCGACGCTCGTGATCCTCGCGTTCGTGGCGATCGTGGCGCTCCTGATCGGCATTCTGGACATCGCGCTCCAGTTTCTAGTGGTGACGCTGCCCGGACGCCTTTCGTGACGGGAGCCGTGACCATGGAGCACCGCTGGTACGCCATACAGACGACCGCCGGTCACGAGAACAAGGTCCGGTCGCTGATCGAGCGCCGCATCCAGGACGACCCTCGGCCGCCGGAGGAGCGCGCCATCCGCCAGGCGCTCGTGCCGGTGCAGGAAGTGGTCGAGATCAAGAACGGCAAGAAGGTCAACGTCGAGCGGAAGCTGTTCCCGGGATACGTGCTGGTGGAGATGGTCTCGAACCAGGAGACGCTCCACGCCGTCAACAACATCCAGGGCGTGATCAAGTTCGTAGGGACCGGGCGTGAGCCCATGCCCCTCAGGCAGGACGAAGTGAATAGGCTCCTCGGCGTGGAGGAGGCGGTCTCGGAGACGGAACCGAAGGAGGAGATCCCGTTCCTCAACGGCCAGGTCGTCGAGATCATCGAAGGCCCGTTCTCCGATTTCAGCGGCACCGTCGAAGAGGTGCTGACGGACAAGGGCAAGGTCCGCGTATCGGTGAGTCTGTTCGGCCGGCCGACGACGGTGGAGCTGGATTATCTGCAGTTGAGAGCCCACTGAGGGTGTAGGATGCTTCTCCCGCGACCGCGCGGGTCATCGCGGCAGCTTGCGGCGGGCATTGCGCCGCGGCGCTAGAGAGAGGGACCGATGGCACCGAAAAAGATCCAAGCCGTCGTAAAGCTCCAGATCAACGCTGGGGCTGCGACGCCCGCGCCGCCCGTCGGCTCGGCGTTGGGCCCGCACGGGCTCAACATCATGGAGTTCTGCAAGCAGTTCAACGCCAAGACGGCCAACCAGCCGGGAATGGTGATCCCGGTGATCGTGACGGTCTTCGTGGACCGCTCCTTCACCTTCATCACCAAGACGCCGCCGGCGGCGGTGCTGCTCCGCAAGGAAGCCGGCATCGAAAAGGGCTCGGCAACGTCCAACCGGCAGAAGGTAGGAAAGGTTTCGAAGGCCCAGGTCCGGAAGATCGCGGAGCTCAAGATGCCCGATCTGAACGCGAACGACCTCGACGGCGCCATGGCGATGATCGCCGGGACGGCGCGCTCGATGGGCATCGAGGTGGTGGACTGATGGGCCCGAACGGGAAGCGGTACCGCGCCTCGATCTCCGGCCTCGATCCGGCCGCGCGCTACCAACCGCGCGAGGCGATCGAGAAGATCAAGGGCGCCAAGCCCGCCAAGTTCGACGAGACGGTGGACATCGCCGTCCGGCTGGGCGTGGACCCGCGCCACGCCGACCAGATCGTACGCGGCACGGTGGTGCTGCCGCACGGGACCGGCAAGAAGGTGCGGGTGCTCGTCATCACGCAGGGCGAGAAGGTGAAGGAGGCCGAGGCGGCCGGGGCCGACTTCGTGGGGATCGAGTACATCCAGAAGATCAAGGACGGCTGGCTCGACATCGACGCGATCGTCGCCACTCCGGATGTGATGGGACAGCTCGGCCAGCTGGGCCGGGTGCTGGGTCCGCGCGGCCTGATGCCGAACCCGAAGGCCGGGACGGTGTCCATGGACGTGACGAAGGCGGTGCGGGACATCAAGGCCGGCAAGATCGAGTTCCGCGTGGACAAGACCGGGAACGTGCACGCGCCGATCGGCAAGCTGAGCTTCTCGGTCGAGCAGCTCGAGGCCAACTACCAGGCGTTCATGGACACGATCGTCCGGGCCAAGCCGCCGGCGGCGAAGGGTACCTATGTGAGGACGGTCGCCGTCTCGAGCACGATGGGCGCCGGCTTCCGCATCGACACGGGGCTGTATCACTGATGAACAAGACCGACAAGCAGAGCATAGTCACGGATCTGGGTGCCAAGCTGAAGGGCGCGCGCTCGATCTACGTGACGGATTTCCAGGGGCTCAACGTCGCGCGCGTGAGCGACCTGCGCCGCCGGCTGCGGAAGGCGGGGGTCGAGTATGTGGTGGTCAAGAACACCCTGGCCCGGCGCGCCTTGCTGGACGCCGCGGTGGGCGGGCTGGACGACCACCTGCACGGCGCCACAGCCCTCGCGCTGACCGCGCAGGACCCGGCGGCCGCGGCGAAGGTGCTGACCGAGTTCGCCAAGGAGTTCCAGAAGCCCTCGGTGAAGGCGGCGGTGATAGAAGGGCGGGCGGTCACGCCCGCGCAGGTGAAGCGGCTGGCGTCATTGCCGCCGCGGGAGCAGTTGCTGGCCGAGCTGGGCGCCGCGATGCAGGCCCCGCTGGCCGGGTTCGCGGGGGCGCTGTCGGCCCTCCTGTCGTCGTTTGCTGGCGCCCTCGAGGCGCTCAAGACGCAGCGCGAGGGCGCTGCCTGATCTGGGAGAAGAGAGACCAATGGCTACCAGCACCGCACTGAGCAAGGACGATATCCTCGAGGCGATCGGCAGCATGACGGTCGTCGATCTGGCAGACCTGATCGAGGCGTTCAAGACGAAGTTCAACGTGACGATCACCGTCGTTGCGCCGGCAGCCGCCGGTGGCGCGGGCGCGGGCGCGGCCGCACCCGCCGAAGAGGAACAGACGGAGTTCGCCGTCATCCTCAAGGAAACGGGCGCGAAGAAGATCCAGGTCATCAAGGTCGTCCGCGAGCTGACGAGCTTGGGCCTGAAGGAGGCGAAGGACCTCGTCGACGGCGCGCCGGCCACGGTCAAGGACGCCGTCAGCAAAGCCGAGGCGCAGGCGATGAAGGCGAAGCTCGAAGAGCAGGGCGCCACCGTCGAGCTGAAGTAGCCGGGCGGTACGCCCAGGATCGCGGAACATGGTCGGTGTATGCCCCCCACCCGGGGCCTTTTGCGCTGCGCGAAGGATGAGCGATGAGTGACAATCTCCCGGTGATCTCGTTCGCCAAACTCGGCTACGGGATGCCGATGCCGCACCTGCTCGATATCCAGACGAGGGCGTTCCAGGCGCTCCTCACGCGGGACACGGGCGAGCGTCCCGATGTCGGCCTGGACCGCGTCTTCCGGGACCTGTTCCCGATCACGGACGTCAACGAGAACTACTCGCTGGAGTTCGTGAAGTACGCCATCGGCGAGCCGAAGTACTCCGTCGAGGAGTGCATCGAGCGCGACATGACGTACTCGGCGCCCCTCAAGGCCACCCTCCGGCTCATCATCATGGAGGAGATCACGCCGGGCACGAAGCGGCCCAAGAACATCCTCGAGAAGGAGGTCTATCTCGGGGAGCTGCCGCTGCTCACGCCGCTGGGCACCTTCGTCATCAACGGCGCCGAGCGCGTGATCGTGTCGCAGCTGCACCGGTCGCCGGGCGTGGTGTTCGAGGAGACCATCCACCCGAACGGCCAGCGGCTCTTCTCGGCGCGCATCATCCCGTTCCGCGGCTCGTGGGTCGAGTTCACCATCGACATCCACGACGTCGTGTTCGTGCACATAGACAAGAAGAAGAAGTTCCCGGCCACCGCGCTGCTGCGCGCGTTCGGGTACTCGTCGAACTCCGACATCCTCGAGCTGTTCTACGCCAAGAAGGAGCTCGACATCACCGGCAACCTCCAGGCGCGCAGCCAGCGCCGGGAGATCCTCGGCACGCTGCTCGCGGCCGAAGTGCCGAACCCTGAGGACAAGAAGGGCGAGCCTCTGGCGCGCGAAGGCGACGAGCTGACGCTGGACCTGCTCCAGGCGCTTCGCCGGGCCGGCCTTGCGTCGGTCACCGTCTTCGCGGGCTACACCCAGCTCAACCTGCGCGACGACCACGACCAGCCGACCACGACCCGGGAGCGGGAGCACCGGCAGGTGCTCGCGTTCGACGTCGCGGACCCCTCGACCGGCGAGGTGCTGGCCGAGCGAGGCAAGGACCTGTCCGAGACCCTGCGCAAGCGGCTGCGGAAGGCCGGCGTCACGCGGGTGGACGTCTTCCTCCCGGGCGGCCGCGGCGAGTCGCCGCTGATCAAGAACACGCTCGCCAAGGACCCGACCGGCAACGAGGCCGAGGCGCTCGCTCAGATCTACTCGCTGCTCCGCCCCGGAGAGGCGCCCAACCTGGAGACGGCGCGCTCGGCGCTGGAGCGGCTGTTCTTCTCGCCCAAGCGCTACGACCTCGGCCGGGTGGGCCGCTACAAGATCAACCAGCGGCTCGGCGTCAACCGCCCCCCGGACCACACGGTCCTCACGGAGGACGACTTCATCGCCATCGTCCGGTACCTGATCGACCTGCACGAGGGGCGCGGCTACACCGACGACATCGACCACCTCGGCAACCGCCGGGTCCGGTCGGTGGGCGAGCTGATCGCCAACCAGCTCTCGGTGGGCCTTTCGCGCATGGCGCGGCTCATAAAAGAGCGGATGAGCATCAACAACGACCCGGAGAAGATCACGCTGGACGACCTGGTGAACGCGCGGACCGTCAGCGCGGTGATCCAGGCCTTCTTCGGCAGTTCGCAGCTGTCGCAGTTCATGGACCAGACCAACCCGCTGGCCGAGCTGACGCACAAGCGCCGGCTCAGCGCGCTGGGCCCGGGCGGGCTCACGCGGGAGCGCGCGGGCTTCGAGGTTCGTGACGTGCACTATTCGCAGTACGGCCGCATGTGCCCGATCGAGACGCCGGAAGGCCCGAACATCGGCCTCATCACCAGCCTCTCGACGTACGCGCGGGTGAACGAGCTGGGCTTCATCGAGACGCCGCTCCGGGTGGTGAAGGACGGCCGCGTCACCAGCGACATCAAGTGGCTCTCCGCCTCGGAAGAGGAGAGCTACGCGGTCGCGCAGGCCAGCACTCCCATCAACCCCGACGGCACGTTCCGGGACCCGGGCGTGTTGTGCCGCAAGCGTGACGATTACCCGATGCTGTCGCCCGAGCGGGTGGATTACATGGACGTCGCGCCGGAGCAGCTGATCTCGATCGCGGCGGCGCTGATCCCGTTCCTCGAGCACGACGACGCCAACCGCGCGCTGATGGGCTCCAACATGCAGCGGCAGGCGGTGCCGCTTCTCCTGCCGCAGGCGCCGCTGGTGGGCACCGGGCTCGAGACCAAGGTCGCCACCGATTCGGGCGCGGTGGTAGTGGCGCGGCGGGCGGGCGTGATCAAGCGCGTAACCGCGGACGAGATCATCATCGACACCAACGTCGGCAACGACCGGCGCATCGATCACCCGCTGGCGCGGCTCACCCAGCACGACCGATACCGGCTCAAGAAGTTCTGGCGCACCAACCAGGACACCGCCATCAACCAGCGGCCGGTGGTGCGGCAGGGGCAGGAGGTCGCGGCCGGGGAGGTCGTCGCCGACGGCGCGGGCACCGAAGGCGGCGAGCTCGCGCTCGGCGCCAACGTGGTCGTGGCGTTCATGCCGTGGTACGGGCACAACTTCGAGGACGCCATCGTCCTCTCCGAGCGGCTGGTGAAGGACGACGTCTTCTCGTCGATCCACATCCAGGAGCTGGAGCTCCACGTCCGCGACACCAAGCGCGGCCAGGAGGAGATCACCCGCGAGATCCCGAACGTCTCCGAGGAGTCGCTCGTGGACCTCGACGAGCGCGGCATCGTGCGCATCGGCGCGCACGTGAAGCCGGGCGACATCCTGGTCGGGAAGATCACGCCCAAGGGGGAGACCGAGCTGTCGCCGGAAGAGAAGCTCCTTACGGCGATCTTCGGCGAGAAGGCCAAGGATGTGAAGGACAGCTCGCTCAAGGTGCCGCCGGGTATGGAGGGCGTGGTCATCGACGTGAAGATCTTCTCGCGCGTCGAGGACCAGGTGGTCGAGAAGGACCGCGGCGAGCGGATCGGCGAAGTGCGCCGGCTCGAGGCGGAGGAGAAGGCCCGGGTCACCGCGGCGCTGCACGAGGACCTGCTGCACGAGCTGCTGGGTCAGGACGTCGGCCTGATGCTGAAGGCCGGGACGGTGGAGGAGTACCTGCCCGCCGGCACCGAGCTCACCAAGCCGGTGCTCGAGGGCGTGAATCTGGGCGACGTGGACCTCAAGACCTTGCGGGCGGGAACGAAGGTGGCCAACGAGCGCATCCGCCAGATCATCGAGGCGGCCGCGACCGAGCGCGCCAAGGTGGAAGAGAAGGCCGAAGACCAGATCGACAACATCCTCCAGCCGGACGAGCTGCCGCCGGGGGTGATCCAGCTGGTGAAGGTCCACATGGCCGAGAAGCGGAAGATCTCGGTGGGCGACAAGATGGCGGGCCGCCACGGGAACAAGGGCATCATCGCGCGGATCGTGCCGGAGGAGGACATGCCGTTCCTCCCCGACGGAACGCCGGTGGACATCGTCCTCAACCCGCTGGGCGTGCCGAGCCGCATGAACGTGGGGCAGATCCTGGAGACGCACCTTGGCTGGTGCGCGAATCTGTTGCGCTTCAAGGCCAAGACGCCGGTCTTCCAGGGCACCAACGAAAACGAGATCGGGTTGCTGCTGCGGCTGGCGGGCCTCAAGTGGGCCGCGCACGCGCTGGGCCTCGGGGCTGAGCCGCCGGCGCTGGACCACGAGACGATCAAGCAGATGCTGGGGGACCTCGCCAGGGTCCCGGCCCAGAACGGCGACCGGCCGGACCTGTCGACCGTGAGGCTGGAGCGCCTGGGGAGCCGCGCGGCGAGCCAGGAGACGCGCGACCTGTACCACGGCGTGCGCGACTTCCTGGTGGAGGCGGCCAGGGAGCTGGCGGTGCGCGAAGTGGCGGGCTGGAAGGACGCGATCGCGGCTCACGAGCGCCTGCTCGGTGACGAGGAGGTGACGAAGGCGCAGAAGGCGGACCTCAAGAAGGGCCAGAAAGCGCTCGAGTCCCTGCTGGAGAAGCACCAGGCCCCGGAGGACGTGCTCGAAGTGACGGGCCTTCCGGCCCTGGCCGCGATGCTGGGGAAGAAGACGGACCACGACGTGGACGCGGCGGCCGCCGCGCTGCTGCGACTGGGCGGGCTCACGCCCACCGGCAAGGCACGCCTGCGCGACGGACGCGGCGGCGAGCAGTTCGAGAACGAGGTGACGGTAGGCTCCATCTACATGATGAAGCTGTCGCACCTGGTGGACGACAAGATCCACGCGCGCTCGATCGGCCCGTACTCGCTGGTCACCCAGCAGCCGCTTGCCGGCAAGGCGCAGTTCGGCGGCCAGCGGTTCGGCGAGATGGAAGTGTGGGCGCTGGAGGCGTACGGAGCGGCGCACACGCTGCAGGAGATCCTGACGGTCAAGTCCGACGACGTGAACGGCCGCAGCCGAGTGTACGAGGCGATCGTGAAGGGGCAGAACCTGCCCGAGCCCGGCATCCCGGAATCGTTCAACGTGCTCGTGAAGGAATTGCAGGCGCTCGGCATCCGGGTGATGCTCGGCACCACCGAAGACGGTGAGGAGTAACCGATGATCGACTTCCGCAGCCCGCGCGAGCGGACCGGGTCCAGCTTCGACTTCATCCAGGTCCGGATCGCCTCGCCGGAGGAGATCCGGGGGCCGAAGGACCAGAAGGAGCGCGAGCGCCTGGAGATGCAGGGCCAGCGCGCCTGGTGGTCGTGGGGCGAGGTCACCAAGCCCGAGACCATCAACTACCGCTCCTTCAAGCCCGAGCGCGACGGCCTGTTCTGCGAGCGCATCTTCGGCCCGGTCAAGGACTGGGAGTGCCATTGCGGCAAGTACAAGCGGATCCGCTATCGCGGCGTGATCTGCGACCGCTGCGGCGTGGAGGTCACGCTCAGCAAGGTGCGGCGCGAGCGGATGGGCCACATCGAGCTCGCGGTGCCGGTGGCGCACATCTGGTTCTTCAAGACGCTGCCGAGCCCGATGGGCAACCTGCTCGACATCACGCTCCGTGACCTCGAGCGCATCATCTACTACACCAACTACGTGGTAATCGACCCGGGGCAGCAGGAGGTCACGGAACGCCAGCTGCTGGACGAGGACGAGTACCTCCAGCTCCGGCTGAAGGCGCGCGAGAGGGGGGACACGGCGTTCAAGGCCGACATCGGCGCGCCGGCCGTCCGCACCCTGCTCGAGCGGCTGGACGTGGACAAGACGTCGGAGCGGCTCAAGGGCGAGGTGGCCGTCGAGACGTCGCAGCACCGCAAGAAGCAGCTCCTCAAGCGCCTCAAGGTGATCGACGCCTTCCGCAACTCGGGCGACGAGGGCGACGTGCGCAACAACCCGGCGTGGATGATCCTGGACGTGGTCCCGGTCATCCCCCCGGACCTCCGGCCGCTGGTGCCGCTGGACGGCGGGCGCTTCGCGACCAGCGACCTCAACGACCTGTACCGGCGGGTGATCAACCGGAACAACAGGCTCCAGAAATTGATCCAGCACCGCGCGCCGGAGGTCATCCTCCGCAACGAGAAGCGGATGCTCCAGGAGGCGGTGGACGCGCTGTTCGACAACGGCCGCCGCTCCAAGGCCATCCGCGGCCGCGGCAAGCGCCCGCTCAAGTCGCTGTCCGACATGCTGAAGGGCAAGCAGGGCCGGTTCCGGCAGAACCTGCTCGGCAAGCGCGTGGACTACTCGGGCCGGTCGGTCATCGTGGTGGGCCCGGAGCTGCGCCTGCACCAGTGCGGGCTGCCCAAGGCGATGGCGGTCGAGCTGTTCAAGCCCTTCATCATCCACAAGCTGGTGGAGAAGGGCATCGCCGAGACGGTGAAGCGCGCCAAGAAGATCGTGGAGCGCGAGAGCCCCGAGGTGTACGAGATCCTGGAGGAGATCATCCAGGACCACCCGGTGCTGCTGAACCGCGCGCCGACGCTGCACCGCCTCGGCATCCAGGCGTTCGAGCCGGTGCTGGTGGAAGGGAAGGCCATCCGGATCCACCCGCTGGTCTGCGCGGCGTTCAACGCCGACTTCGACGGCGACCAGATGGCGGTCCACGTGCCGCTGAGCTTCGAGGCGCAGCTGGAGTGCCGGCTGCTCATGATCTCCAGCAACAACATCCTGAAGCCGTCCGACGGCCGCCCGGTGGCCGAGGCGAGCCAGGACATGGTGCTTGGTTGCTACTTCCTCACCAAGGAGCCGGCGGACTTCAAGGAGCGCGTGAAGAAGGCCCCCGCCTTCGGCGACCTGGCCGAGGTGGAGATGGCACTGCTCAACCGGCGCGCGAGCCACCACACGCCTATCCGCTACTGGTGGGTGGACGAGGACGGCAAGGGCAGCTGGATCGAGACCACGGTGGGCCGCGTGCTGTTCAACGCGATCCTGCCGCGGAGGCTCCAGTTCCGCAACGAAGTCATGAAGAAGCGGACGCTGTCGGACCTGGTGTTCACCAGCTACCGCGAGCTGGGCCTCGCGCCCACCGTCGAGTTCCTCGACCGGCTGAAGAGCGCGGGCTTCGGCTTCGCCACGCTGGGCGGGATATCGATCGGGGTGGAAGACCTGCAGATCCCGGACGCCAAGGCCAAGCTCATCGGCGAGGCGGAGGAACGGGTCGAACGGTTCCAGCGCGCGTACCAGACCGGCTCGATCACCAACGGCGAGCGGTACAACCGCGTGATCGACGCGTGGACGCACGCCAACAACGACATCGCCGAAGCGATGATCAAGGCGATGGGCCGGGCCAGGGGCGGGTTCAACCCGGTCTACATGATGTTCGATTCCGGCTCGCGCGGCTCGCGCGACCAGATCCGGCAGCTGGCCGGGATGCGCGGCCTGATGGCCAAGCCTCAGAAGAAGCTGACGGGCGGCATCGGCGAGATCATCGAGAGCCCGATCCGCTCGAACTTCCGCGAGGGGCTGTCGGTGCTCGAGTACTTCATCTCGACGCACGGCGCGCGCAAGGGCCTGGCGGACACGGCGCTCAAGACGGCGGACGCCGGCTACCTAACCCGGCGGCTGGTGGACGTGTCACAGGACGTCACGATCAGCGAGGAGGACTGCGGCACGGTCCTCGGTCTCGAGATCAGCGCGCTCAAGGAGGGCGAGGACATCGTCGAGCCCCTGGGCGAGCGGATCGTGGGTACCGTGGCGGCGGACGACGTGTTCGACCCGCACGAGCTTGACGAGCACGGGGACCCGAGGCTGTTGGTAGCGTCGGGGCAGCTGGTCAGCGAGGAGATGGCTCAGGCCATCGAGGACGCGGGCATCGAGATGGTTCGCATCCGCTCGGTGCTCACCTGCGAGTCCAGGCGCGGCTTGTGCCGCATGTGCTACGGCCGCAACCTCGCCACGATGGACATGGTGGACATCGGCGAGGCGGTGGGCATCCTCGCCGCGCAGTCCATCGGCGAACCGGGCACCCAGCTCACGCTGCGGACTTTCCACATCGGCGGCACCGCGGCCCGCATCGCGGAGGTCACCGACCGCCGCTCGAAGCTGGAGGGCCTGGTCGAGTACGGCGACATCCTCCAGATGGTCAAGACCGCCGACGGCCGGAAGATCGTCACCAAGCACGACGGCGAGCTGATCCTCAAGGACGAGGAAGGGCGCGTCCGCTCCCGGTTCCAGGTACCGCTCGGCGCCGAGCTGCAGGTGGAGGACGGCAAGGAGATCAAGAAGGGCGACCGGCTGTTCACCTGGGACCCGTACACCACGCCGATCGTCGCCGACGTACCGGGCAAGATCCGGTTCCGCGACATCATCGAGGACGAGACGATCCGAGAGGAGCTGGACGAGCTCACCGGCCTCAGGCAGCGCGTCATCATCGAGGACCGCGAGAAGAAGCTCCACCCGCACATCGAGATCGTGCAGGAGAAGGGCGGGAAGGAGAAGAAGGTCCGCGACTTCGTGGTGCCGGAGGGCGCGCAGCTCACCGTCGCGGACGGCGACGACGTCTACGCCGGCCAGACGGTGGCGAAGATCAGCCGCGAGGCCTACAAGACCCGCGACATCACCGGCGGACTCCCGCGGGTGGCGGAGCTGTTCGAGGCGCGGCGGCCCAAGGACCCGGCCACCATCTCCGAGATCGATGGCGTGGTGCAGTTCGGCGAGATCAAGCGCGGCAAGCGCGAGATCTTCGTGCATCACGTTCGGGTGCTGAAGGACGGCTCGTGGTCGGTGGATGACGCGACCGATCCGCTGCTCTACGAGGTGCCCGCCGGCAAGCACTTGCGCGTCCATGAGGGCGATCGGGTGCGGGCGGGCGACCGCCTCACTGAGGGCCCGGTGAACCCGCACGACATCCTCCAGATCAAGGGGCCGCGCGCGGTGCAGGAGTACCTGCTCAACGAAGTGCAGGAGGTCTACCGCCTCCAGGGCGTGAAGATCAACGACAAGCACGTCGGCGTGATCGTGAAGCAGATGCTCCAGAAGGTGCGCGTCATGGACCCGGGCGACACCGAGTTCCTGGAAGGCGAGCACGCGGACAAGAACGTCTTCCGCGAGGAGAACACCAGGGTGACCCGCAAGGGCGGCACGCCGGCGGCGGCGGAGCCGCTGCTCCTGGGCATCACCAAGGCGAGCCTCACCACGCAGTCGTTCATCAGCGCGGCGAGCTTCCAGGAGACCACGCGCGTGCTGACGGACGCGGCCATCCGGGGCGCCCGGGACGACCTCCTCGGCCTCAAGGAGAACATCATCATCGGGCACCTGATCCCCGCCGGCACCGGCATCTACCGGTACTCGGAGATCGACGTGACGCCGCCCGAGGGCTTCGAGCCCCCGCCGCCGCCGGCCGAGCCTTTGACGCCGGGTGCGGTGCCGGAATTGGTGCACGCTGGGGTCGGGTAGGCAGAAGAAAGAGTTGCAGAGTTGCAGGAGAGGCGCCCGGCGGGAATCCCGCCGGGCGCTTCGGGCTTGCGTACGCCTCGGTGCGGCGGTCGCGGTCTACGGCAGCCGCTGCCCCGGCAGGTCTCTACCGTTCTGGTGCAGGATCAGCGACGTCACCCGCCCGTCAGCGCCCCGCATGAACTCGATCTCCGCATCCACCACCCGCAGGAGGAACCGCGTTTCCGACGCGGGGTAGACGCGGAACTTCGGCTGGCCCGTCGCCTGCGCCATCAGCACGCCGTTGGCAGGTGGAGTTGTTGCGCCTCCAGCGCCGAAGTGAGGAGCAACGCCAGAGCCAGGAGCGCCCTGCGTATCACGCCGCGACCTCCCGCGCTGCCTTCTTCATCTCGCCGATCAGCTCCTCGAGGTGCTCCCAGCGCGTGAGGTAGCTGATCACCATCACCCGGATCGCCCGCTTCCCGACGGTGGTCGTGGCCGAGATCCAGTGCCGCCGCGACGCGAGCACCCGCTCCACGATCCTGTCCTGCACTGAATGGTACCGCTCCCCGCTCCCCGCTCCCTCTTGTCCCGCGCCAACGTACCGCACCGCCGCGATCGCCGTATCCACCGGCGTCACCGCCTCCCAGGCCCCGTCCTTGGTCAGCTCCGCGACGAAGCGCTCGGTGAGTGCGACCTGTTGCTCTGCCATCCGGCCGTAGGCGCGCCGTCCCACCAGTTTCATCGCCATCCAGAGCTTGAGCGCGGAGAAGGGACGCGAGCCCGCCAGCCCGTGGTGGCGGAACTCGATGGACTTGCCCGTGTCCGGGATGTAGACGTCGTCGGAGGTGAAGGTCTTGAGGCCGGCCTCCGGGTCGCGCGTGAGGACCGCGCCGCACGGGTAGGGCATGAAGAACCACTTATGCGGGTCCATGGTGATGGAGTCGGCGTGCTCGATACCCTTCATCCGGGGCCGCAGCGCATCGCTCATCAATCCGCCCGCCGCGTACGCCGCGTCCACGTGATACCAGAGGCCGAACTCGCGGGCCACCTCGGCGATACGGTCGAGCGGGTCGATGACGCCGTTGCTCGTCACCCCGGCGATGCCGACCACGCAGAACGGGTTCAGACCCGACGCCAGGTCGAGCGCGATCATCTTCCTGAGGGCTTCGACATCCATTCGCGAGTTGGCGTCCACGGGAACCTTGCGAACGCCGTCACGCCCACCCAGTCCGATGATGTTGGCGCTCTTCTCTATGGAGAAATGCGCCTCCGCGGAGGCGTAGAGCACGGGGCGCGCCTTCAGGTCCCAGAGGCCGGCGCGCGTGGTCTCCGGCACGCTGGCCGCGAGCGCCATCTTGAGGGCCGTGGTGTTCGCGAGCGAGCCTCCGCTCGTCAGGCTGCCGAAGCCGGTCTCCGGCAGGCCCGCGAGCGCGCACAGCCAGCGTATCACCGTCGCCTCGATCGCCGTGGCCGATGGGCCGTGGTGCCAGGCGCCCAGGTTCTGGTTGAGCGCGGCGGCCAGCGCTTCGGCGAACACGGCGACCGGCAGCGGCGTCGGGTTCATCAGCCCGAAGTAGCGTGGACTCGGAAGGTTGAAGGCGAGGGGGGCGACCTCGTCCTCGAACCGTCGCATCAGCTCCGGCCAGGCGACCCCGTGCTCCGGCATCGGCTCGCAGAACCGGTCGAACGTCGCTTGGGGCGTGGTGTCCGGGATGACGGGGAGGTCCCGGAGCGCCTCGTAGTGTCTGGCGATCCAGTCGGTTACGGCGCGGCCGAGGGCCTGCACGTCGTCGCCTGCGGGATCGAACGGATCCCGGGGCCCGGGATCCGGTGTCCGGGTCGTCATGGCGCGGGCAAGCTAGCGGCCTCCGGCTCGGCGTCAAAGTGCCACTCGGTGCCGCGACGGCGCGCGCGCAGCGCCTGACGCTGGGACCGGCGGGCCAGCGGACTAGGCGCCGTTGACAGTTCCCGCTCGCAAGGGCTAGTTGGCATGTGGAAGCCTTCAGCGTCAGATTCAAGCCATGTTGCCCATGACCCCGATCACGGTTGTATCACTACCCGCTGCACTGGCTGCTGCGGGGTGGTCGGTCGTGCTGCTGGCCCGGCGGGGCGATTGGCGCCACCGGCTGCTTGCGGCGGGGCTCCTGCTGCTGGCTCTCGGTCAAGTGGCGTCGCTGGCGTTGCGAACCGAAGCGTGGCTCGGCGGACTGCCGGCTCTGGGCTTGAGTGTCGTGGCGCTGCTCACCGTGGCACTCCTGGACCGCACCATCTTGCGGCACCGCAGCGTCGAACGGGACTTCGGGGTCGAGAGGGCCCACCTCGAAGAGCTCTTTGAGCGCTCCCCTGAGGCGATCGCCCTCGTTGACAACGAGGGTGGGGTGTTGCGAGCGAACAGCCGCTTCACCGCGCTGTTCGGGTACGGCGCTCCCGAGATCTTCGAGCGGTCGATTGACGAGCTGCTTGCGCCGAGCCGGCGCTTTGGGGAAGCGCTTGCGGTCACCCGGCAAATGCTGGTCGGCGAGAAGGTCAGCTTCGAGTCGGTGTTCCGGCGCAAGGATGGCACACCGGTGGATGTCTCGGTTCTCTGCACACCTGTCATGATGGCGGGTCGGCAGATCGCGGCTTTCCTCATGTACCGTGATATCACCATGTCCCGGCGAGTCGATGCCGCGTTCAGGCCGCTGGAAAAAGCGGTCGAGAACATGCAGCTCGGGGTGACGGTCACCGACCTCGTTGGGCGCATCGTGTACATGAATCCCGCGGATGCCGCGATGCACGGCTACTCGGTCGAAGATTTGGTCGGCCGAGACGTCAGGGTATTCGCAGCCCCGGGCACCGAGAGACGAATGACCCCGGAGCAGATCGAGCAGATGAAGACTTGGCGGCGGGAGACCGTTAACGTTCGCAGGGACGGCACGCTATTCCCCGTGCACCTGATGTCCGATGTTGTCAGAAACGCCGTGGCGGAGCCGATCGGCGTGGTGACGACCTGCGAGGACATCACGCAACGCAAGATGGGGGAACGGGCCTTGTGGGAGAGCCAGGAACGGTATTCGCTCGCAGTCCGCGGCGGCAATGACGGATTGTGGGACTGGAATCTGGTGACCAATGAGGTGTACTACTCCGCCCGGTGGAAATCGATGCTGGGGTACAGCGAGGCCGAGGTCGGTGGCGGCCCCGAGGCATGGCTCAGCAGGGTCCATCCCGACGACCTCGGGCGAGTCAAGGCCGATCTGGGCGCCCATCGGGAAGATCGCTCTCTGCATTTCGAGAACGAGCATCGGCTCAAGCACAAGGACGGGACCTACCGGTGGGTGCTGGCCCGGGGGATTGCGGAGCGGGACCCCCAGGGCAAGCCATACCGGATCGCGGGATCATTGACTGACATTACGCAGCACAAGGCGGTGGAGGAGCAGCTGGTGCGGGAGGCGCTCCACGATACCCTCACCGGGCTGCCCAATCGGGCGTTTCTGACCGATCTACTCGAGCGAGGGCTCAGGCGCAGGAAACGTCAAAAGGAGTACGCGTTCGCGGCGCTGTTTGTGGATCTGGATCGCTTCAAGGTGGTCAACGACAGTCTGGGTCACGCCGCGGGCGACCAGCTCCTCATGGAAGTTGGTCGGCGGCTCGAGGAATGCGTGCGCCCCGGCGATGTGGTAGCGAGGCTGGGCGGCGACGAGTTCTGCGTTATGCTGGACGATGTCAAGGACAGTAGCGACAGCACCCGCGTTGCGGAACGTATCCAAGCGGCGCTCAAGGCTCCGGTTCGAATCGACGGGCGCGACGTTTTTGCGACTGCGAGCATTGGAATTGCGGTGACCGACGGCGGTATCGCGACGCCGGAGCAGTTGCTGCGGAATGCGGACACGGCGATGTATCGCGCCAAGGCGCGCGGGAAGGCCCGGTTCGAAGTTTTCGACCGGGGCATGCACGAGCGAGCAGTCGCCGCTTTGCAGCTGGAAACGGACCTGCGGTACGCGCTCGACCACGAGCAGTTTCGGCTGGTTTACCTGCCGGTGGTGGCGCTCGAGACCCAGCGAATCACCAGCTTCGAGGCGCTCGTCCGGTGGGAGCACCCCGAGCGTGGGTTGGTCCCGCCAGCCGAGTTCCTGCCTTTGGCCGAAGAAATGGGGCTCATTGTTCCCCTGGGGCGGTGGGTGTTGCGCCAGGCGTGTCGCCAGATGTCGGCGTGGGTCGAGCGCTTCCAGGACATGCCGGATTTGTCGGTCAGCGTGAACTTGTCTGCCAAACAGTTGCACCAGACGGATCTCGTCCATCATATCGCCGAAGTGCTCCACGAAACCCGGCTGGAGCCCGGCAGACTCAAGCTCGAGATCGCCGAGGCGGTGCTGATGGACGATCCGGACCTCCACGTGGCGGTCGTACGTCAGCTGAGCGACCTCGGCGTCCAGGTGCAGGTGGACGACTTCGGCACCGGCTCGTCCTCCCTGAACTACCTCAGCCGCTTCCAGATCGACACCCTGAAGATTGACCGTTCCTTCGTCAGCAGCCTGGGCGATCATGTGGAGAGGTCGGCGGTGGTGCAGGCGATCATCACAGTCGCCCGCGAGCTTGGTATCCGGGTGGTCGCCGAAGGTATCGAGACCACTCAGCAGTCCGATAGGCTCATCACGCTCCGCTGCGAACGCGGACAGGGTTACCTGTACTCGCAGCCCGTCGACGCTGAAAAGGCCGCGGCCCTGTTGCAGGAGCAGCGTGAGGGCTAGCCGTCCGCCGCCCTCGTTCTTAGCGTCGACCGTCTACTCCCGTCACCTACCGAGCCGCACCACCTGATGTGGCTGGGTCGGCGGCAGGAACGGGAATCCGGCCGTCACCGCATAGATCGAATTGCCGCAGCGCGCGATCGTCGTCATCGGGTTTGCGCCCGCGATGTAGCGAACGATTGTGCCGGACAGAGCGCTCCCTTGACCCTTCCTGGCGCCCCGGGTAAGTTCCTACGTCTGCGGCCGAAGTGGGCCGCGCGTTTTATCTTGCGCCGTGTGTTGGAGGGCTATGCCGACGATCAATCAGCTGGTCCGGGCGGGCCGGCGGGACGTGGTGAAGAAGGAGAAGGCGCCGGCGCTGCGTGGCAATCCGCAGAAGCGCGGCGTCTGCACGCGGGTCTATACGACGACGCCCAAGAAGCCCAACTCCGCTCTCCGCAAGGTCGCCCGCGTCCGCTTGACCAATGGGTTCGAGGTAACCGCGTACATCCCCGGCGAAGGCCACAACCTCCAGGAGCACAGCATCGTGCTCATCCGGGGCGGCCGTGTGAAGGACCTCCCGGGCGTGCGCTACCACATCGTCCGCGGCACGCTGGACGCGGCGGGCGTGAACGAGCGCAAGCAGTCCCGGTCCAAGTACGGGGCCAAGCGTCCCAAGGCCGCCAAGTGAGCCGCCGCCCGCGCAACGTCAAGCGCACGGTCCCGGCGGACCCGCGCTACGACAGCCAGACCGTATCCAAGTTCGTGAACAACCTGATGCGGAAGGGCAAGAAGTCCACGGCGGAGCGGATCTTCTACGGCGCGATGGACACCATCGAGCAGCGTACCGGCCAGCCGGGCGTGAACGTGTTCAAGCAGGCGCTTGCCAACGCGAAACCGGTGGTGGAAGTGAAGAGCCGGCGCGTCGGGGGCGCGACGTACCAGGTGCCGGTGGAAGTGCGGCCGGAGCGGCGGACGGCCCTCGCTATGCGATGGCTGATCTCCTACACCCGGGCCCGCGGCGAGAAGACCATGGGCGACCGGCTCGCCAACGAGCTGATCTCGGCGTCCAAGGGCGAAGGCAACACGATCAAGAAGAAAGAGGACACCCACAAGATGGCTGAGGCGAACAAGGCGTTCGCCCACTATCGGTGGTAGGGGCAAATAAACCCTTAGCGCGAACAATACCGGACCGCTGGTAGAAGCGGTCCCCGTCCGGCCGGGCATGGCGGACGAGAGCGGAGCGAGACCTGCGGACCCGTCCGCGTACGGTCGCCCCGCATTTTTGCTGAATAAAGGACGCAATGGCACGCACGGTGCAGCTCGAAAAATACCGTAACATCGGCATCATGGCCCACATCGATGCCGGGAAGACGACTACGACCGAGCGCATCCTGTACTACACCGGCCGCACCTACAAGCTGGGTGAGGTGCACGACGGCACGGCGACCATGGATTGGATGGAGCAGGAGCAGGAGCGCGGCATCACGATCACGTCCGCGGCGACCACCGCCGAGTGGACGCGCTTTGGCGAAGAGTACCGGATCAACATCATCGACACCCCCGGCCACGTGGACTTCACGGTCGAGGTGGAGCGCTCGCTGCGGGTGCTCGACGGCGCGGTAGCCGTGTTCTGCGCGGTGGGCGGAGTCGAGCCCCAGTCGGAGACGGTCTGGCGCCAGGCCGACAAGTACGGCGTCCCGCGACTCGCGTTCGTCAACAAGATGGACCGCGTCGGCGCCGACTTCGACCAGGTGGTGGCGGAGATCCGCCAGAAGCTCGGAGCCAGGGCGTTCCCGGTTCAGTACCCGCTGGGCCAGGGCGAGCTGTTCACCGGCGTGGTGGACATCGTGCGCCGGGTCGTGATGGTGTACGACGAGGCGTCGCTCGGCCAGAAGTGGCACGAGGGCCCCGTCCCGGCGGCGCTCCAGGACCGGGTGGAGCAGTTGCGTCACGAGGTTATCGAGGCGTCGCTCGAGTTCGACGACGAGCTGCTCGAAAAGTACCTCAACACGCGCGAGCTCTCGGAAGAAGACACCCGGCGCGCGATCCGCAAGGCGACCGTCGCCAACGGCATCGTCCCGGTCTTCTGCGGCGCGGCGTTCAAGAACAAGGGCGTGCAGGCGTTGCTGGACGGGGTGGTGGATTTCCTGCCGAGCCCGCTGGAGATCCCGCCGATGGTGGGACACCTCCCGAACCGCACGGAGACCAAGGCGACGCGCTGCGCCAACGACGAGGAGCCGTTCGCCGCGCTGGCGTTCAAGATCATGACCGACCCGTTCGTGGGCCGGCTGACGTTCATCCGGGTCTATTCGGGCGTCCTGAGCTCCGGGTCGTACGTCTACAACTCCACCAAGGACCGGCGCGAGCGGGTGGGCCGGCTGGTGCAGATGCACGCCAACAAGCGCGAGGAGATCGACGAGGTACGCGCGGGCGACATCGCCGCCGTCATCGGGCTCAAGGACACCAAGACCGGCGACACGCTGGCCTATGAGGACCAGGCGGTCATCCTGGAGGCGATGCGGTTCCCGAACCCGGTGATCGACGTCGCCATTGAGCCCAAGACCAAGGCGGACCAGGACAAGCTGGCGATCGCGCTCCAGAAGTTGTCCGAGGAGGACCCGACGTTCCGGGTGCACACCGATCCCGACACCGCGCAGACCATCATCTCCGGGATGGGCGAGCTGCACCTCGAGATCATCGTGGACCGGATGCGCCGGGAGTTCAAGGTGGACGCCAACGTGGGCCGGCCGCAGGTGGCCTACCGCGAGACGATCCGCCACCGAGTGACGGACATCGAGGGGAGGTTCGTCCGGCAGACGGGCGGCCGCGGCCAGTACGGGCACGTGGTCATCAACCTCGAGCCGGCCGCGCCGGGCGCGGGGTTCGTCTTCGAGGACCAGATCGTGGGCGGCTCGATCCCGCGCGAATACATCCGCCCGGTGGAGCAGGGGATCAAGGAAGCGCTCGAGAACGGCGTGCTGGCCGGATATCCCGTGGTGGACGTGAAGGTCGAGCTGACGGACGGCTCGTACCACGACGTGGATTCGAGCGAGATGGCGTTCAAGATCGCGGGCTCGATGGCCTTCAAGGAGGCCGCGCGGGCCGCGAAGCCCATCCTGCTTGAGCCGATCATGGACGTGGAAGTCGTGACGCCGAGCGAGTACCTCGGCGACGTGATGGGGGACCTCTCGAGCCGGCGGGGCCGGATCGGCGGGATGACGCAGCGCGCTGAGGCGCAGGTCATCGGCGCCTCGGTACCGCTCTCGGAGATGTTCGGCTACTCCACCACGCTGCGCTCGATGAGCCAGGGGCGCGCGGTGTACTCGATGCAGTTCTCGCGGTACGAGGAAGTGCCGAAGGCAAAGGCCGAAGAGATCATCACCAAGGTAAAGGGTTAATCCGATGGCAAAGGTAAAGTTCGAGCGCACCAAGCCCCACGTGAACGTCGGCACGATCGGCCACGTGGACCACGGCAAGACCACCCTCACCGCGGCGCTGACCAAGATCGCCGCCGACAAGGGATGGGGCACGACGTACGTCACGTACGACCAGGTGGCCAAGGCGTCCGAGTCCCAGGGGCGCCGCGATGCGACCAAGATCCTCACGATCGCGACCAGCCACGTGGAGTACAACACGCCCAACCGGCACTACGCGCACGTGGACTGCCCGGGGCATGCCGACTACGTGAAGAACATGATCACGGGCGCGGCGCAGATGGACGGCGCCATCCTGGTGGTCAGCGCGGTGGACGGCCCGATGCCGCAGACCCGGGAGCATATCCTCCTGGCTCGTCAGGTGAACGTGCCGTCGATCGTGGTGTTCCTGAACAAGTGCGACCTGGTGGACGACCCGGAGCTGCTCGACCTGGTGGAGCTCGAGGTCCGCGAGCTGCTCAGCAAGTTCGATTTCCCGGGCGACGACACACCCGTCATCCGCGGCTCGGCCTCCAAGGCCATCGTGGGCGACGCGAAGTGGGTGGCGAACATCGAGGAGCTGTTCAACGCCATCGACACCTTCATCCCCCAGCCGAAGCGCGAGGTGGACAAGCCGTTCCTGATGCCGGTCGAGGACGTGTTCTCGATCACCGGCCGCGGCACGGTGGCCACCGGCCGGATCGAGCGCGGCAAGGTCAAGGTGAGCGAGGAAGTCGAGATGGTCGGCTTCGGCGCGGCCAAGAAGGCCGTCGTCACCGGCGTCGAGATGTTCCGCAAGCTGCTCGACGAGGGCCAGGCGGGCGACAACGTCGGCCTGCTGCTGCGCGGCGTCGAGAAGAACGAGATCGAGCGCGGGATGGTGCTGGCCAAGCCGGGCTCCATCACGCCGCACACCAAGTTCCACGCCGAGGTGTACGTCCTCACGAAGGAAGAGGGCGGGCGCCACACGCCGTTCTTCAAGGGGTATCGCCCGCAGTTCTACTTCCGCACCACCGACGTGACGGGCAACGTGGAGCTGCCGGCTGGCGTCGAGATGGTGATGCCGGGCGACAACGTGCAGATGACGATCTCGCTCATCACCCCGATCGCTATGGAGGAAGGTCTCCGCTTCGCGATTCGGGAGGGCGGCCGCACGGTAGGCGCGGGCGTCGTCGCGAAGATCCTGGAGTAGAGCGAATGAAAGTCGCGGGCCGCATCCGGATCCGACTCAAGGCGTTCGACCACGCCGTCATCGACCAGGCCGCGGCGGACATCGTGCGCGCGGCGGAGAAGACGGGCGCGCAGGTCACCGGCCCGATCCCACTGCCCACCAAGCGGCAGCTGTGGACGGTGCTGCGGAGCCCGCACGTGGACAAGAAGAGCCGGGAGCAGTTCGAGCTGAAGACCCACAAGCGGCTGATCGACATTAACGACTCGCGGCCGCAGACGGTAGACGCCCTCACCAAGCTGGACCTTCCGGCTGGGGTCGACGTCGAGATCAAGGTGGAGTAGGGAATGGATTCGATCATCGGTCGCAAGCTGGGCATGACCCAGCTGTTCGCCGAAGACGGGACGGTCACGCCGGTCACGGTGATCGAGGCGGGACCGTGCCCGGTGGTGCAGGTGCGGCCGGCCCCGGCCCCCGGTGGTCACGCGCGGGTGCAGCTCGGCTTCGGCCAGGCCAGAGCCAAGCACGCCAGCAGCGCCGAGAAGGGCCACGCCGCGAAGGCCGGTCTCCCGGCGGCGCCCAAGGTGCTGCGAGAGTTCCCGGCGGCCGGCGACGCCCCGGAGCCCGGGACGGTGGTCACCGTCTCGGCGTTCACGGTCGGCGAGAAGGTCAAGGTCACGGGCATTTCGAAGGGCCGCGGGTTCCAGGGCGTGGTGCACCGGCACGGGTTCCACGGCGGTCCCGCGAGCCACGGCAACACGAAGTTCCGGAAGCCCGGCTCGGTCGGGCCCGGCACCGACCCGTCGCGCGTCATCAAGGGCAAGAAAATGCCCGGTCACATGGGCGCCAAGCAGCGCACCCAGGTAGGGCTCACCGTGGCCAAGGTGGACCCGGAGCGGAACCTCCTCTTCGTGCAGGGGGCGGTTCCCGGCTCGACGCGCGGGATCGTGACCGTTCGCAAGGAGGGCACGTGAGCGCGTTCGAGGTGATGGCCTACACCGCCGAGGGCGCGCGGCGACCGCGTACGGTGCGACTCCCCGAGGACCCGTTCGACGGCCGCGTTCACGAGGTCGTGATGCACGAGGCGGTGAAGACGTTCCTCGCCAACCAGAGGCAGGGGACCGCCAGCACCAAGACGCGCGGCTTGGTCAGCGGCGGTAACCAGAAGCCGTGGAAGCAGAAGGGCACCGGGCGGGCCCGGCAAGGCTCGATCCGGGCGCCCAACTGGCCCGGCGGCGGCACCGCCTTCGGACCGCTGCCGCGTGACTACCGCCTGGCGCTGCCGCGGAAGGTTCGGCGGCTGGGCCGGCAGTCGGCGCTCAACGCCCGGGCGCGCGAGCAGGCGCTCTCGGTCATCGAGACGCTCGCGTTCGACGAGCCGAAGACGAAGCGCATGGCCGAGCTGATCCTCCGGATGGGGCTCGGCGAGCACCAGGTCCTCGTGTTGACGAGCGAGAACAAGCCGAACGTGGTGCGGTCGGCGCGAAACCTCCAGAAGGTGGACGTGATGCGTTATATGGACGCGTCGACGTACGACATCCTGCACGCGGACGCGGTGGTGATCGAGGAGCCCGCTCTGGGCGCGCTCGAGGCCGGCGCCGAGGCGCCGGCGCAGGAAGCGCCGCCGCCGTCCCGGAAGCGGGTGCGGGCAGCCGAGCGCGCCGAGACGGCGGAGGCCGCGGCCGCCCAGCCGGAGAGGAAGAAGCCGGCGGCGAAGCAGGCCGCGCCGGCGAAGCAGGCGGAGAAGCCCGCTGCGAAGCAGGCCGCTCCGGCCAGGAAGGCCGCGAAGCCCGCGGCGAAGAAGGCCGCCCCGGCCAAGAAGGCCGAGAAGCCCGCGGCGAAGAAGCCCGGCAAGAAGAAGGGGAAGTAGGAGAGCACGATGCCAGATTTCACGCGCACCTTGATCAAGCCGGTCGTGACCGAGAAGTCCTCGGCGGCGTACGAGAACGCGAAGATCTACACCTTCCGCGTTCACCTGGACTCGTCCAAGCCGGCGATACGCGAGGCGATCGAGCACCTCTTCGGCGTCACGGTCACCGCGGTGCGCACCATGACCGTCCGCACCAAGGAGCGTAAGGCCGGCGGCATGGGCCGCGGGCGCGCGGGGCGCCGGTCGTCGTGGAAGAAGGCGATCGTCACCCTCAAAGAGGGCGACGCCATCCAGATCTTCGAGGGTTAGGCCATGGGCATCCGTCAGTTCAAGCCCGGCACGCCGTCGCAGCGGTTCCGCATCATCTCCGATTTCGCGGAGATCACGCGGACCACGCCCGAGGAGTCCCTCCTCGAGCCGCTGCGCTCGCAGGGTGGGCGCAACAACCAGGGGCACGTCACGACGCGGTACCGCGGCGGCGGCCACAAGCGGATGTACCGGCGGATCGACTTCCGGCGCGACAAGTACGGGGTGCCGGGGAAGGTCGCGCACATCGAGTACGACCCGAACCGTTCGGCGCGCATCGCCCTCATCCAGTACGCGGACGGCGAGAAGCGGTACATCATCCACCCGCGCGGCCTGCAGGTGGGAGACACGGTCAACGCGGGCCCCGGGGCGGACATCCGCCTGGGCAACGCGGTCCCGCTCTCCGAGATCCCGCTCGGCACGACGGTGCACAACGTGGAGCTCAAGCGTGGGCGCGGCGGCCAGATCGGCCGCGCGGCCGGCGCCGAGATCCAGGTGGTGGCGAAGGAAGGCGCCCACGTCACGCTGAAGCTCAAGAGCGGCGAGGTGCGGCTGGTGCGCGGCGAGTGCCTCGCGACCATCGGCCAGGTGGGCAACGCCGAGCACGAGCTCGAGAGCGTAGGCAAGGCGGGCAAGTCGCGGTGGCTCGGGAGGCGCTCCAGGGTGCGCGGCGTGGCCAAGAACCCGGTGGACCACCCCTTGGGCGGCGGTGAGGGGAAGTCCAGCGGCGGCCGGCCCCCGGTCTCGCCGTGGGGCAAGCCCGAGGGCGTGAAGACGCGCCACAAGAAGAAGGCCAGCACGAAGCTCATCATCCGCGGCCGCAAACGCGGCAAGGCGACGCAATAATGGCACGCAGCGTCAAGAAGGGTCCGTACGTCGACGAGCGGCTGCTCGGACGGGTCCACGAGATGAACGCGAAGAAGGAGAAGCGGGTCCTCAAGACCTGGTCCCGCGCCTCCACGGTGACGCCTGATTTCGTCGGGCACACCATCGCGGTCCACAACGGGAACAAGTTCGTCCCGGTGTACGTGTCGGAGAACATGGTCGGGCACAAGCTCGGCGAGTTCTCGCCCACCCGGATGTTCCGCGGCCACAGCGGGAGGCTGTCGGCGGACAAGAAGGCGAAGCTGGAGGGCGAGGGCGCCGCGCCGGCCGCCGCGGCGCCGGCAGCCGCGGCGCCGGCCGCTGGGTCCGGAGGGAAGGCGTAAATGGAAGCGCGCGCGATCCAGCGGACGGTGCGCCAGTCGCCGCGGAAGATGCGGCTCGTCGTGGACCTGATCCGCGGCCTGCCGGTGAACGAGGCGTTCTCGATCCTGAAGTTCAGCAAGAAGGGCGCCGCGAGGCAGATCTCGAAGGTCCTGCTCTCGGCGGTGTCGAACGCGCGGGAGCATTCGCTGAAGGGCGACGAACGGCTCGACGAGGACTCGCTCTTCGTCAAGACCGTGACGGTGGACGAGGGTCCGGCCCTGAAGCGGTTCATGCCGGCGGCGATGGGCCGGGCGACTCCGATCAAGAAGCGGACGAGCCACGTGAAGATCACCGTGGCCACGAAGGAGTAACTCGTGGGACAGAAGACACATCCGCACGGTTTCCGGCTGGGGATCGTCAAGCCCTGGCGCTCCCGCTGGTACGCCAACCGGGACTTCCCGGCGCTGCTCAAGGAAGACGAGCTGGTGCGCACCTACCTGAAGACCCGGCTCTCGCACGCCGCGATCAGCGACGTGCACATAGAGCGCAAGCCCGGCAAGGTGCTGGTCACGGTGCATACCGGCCGGCCGGGCGTCGTGATCGGCAAGCGCGGCGCCGAGGTGGACAAGCTCCGTGACGAGCTGGCGCAGCTCACCGGCAAGGAGATCGGGATCAACGTCGAGGAGATCAAGCGACCGGAGCTCGACGCGCAACTGGTCTCGGACAACGTCGCGCACCAGCTCGCCCAGCGAATCTCGTTCCGCCGCGCCATGAAGCGGGCGGTGCAGTCGGCGATGCGGATGGGCGCGCAGGGGATCAAGATCAAGTGCGGCGGCCGCCTGGGCGGGGCGGAGATCGCGCGGGTCGAGGGCTACCACGAGGGCCGGGTGCCGCTGCACACGCTGCGCGCGGACGTGGACTACGCTACCTCGACGGCCAAGACGACCTTCGGCACCATCGGCGTGAAGGTCTGGATCTTCAAGGGCGAGGTCGTGGAGGATTCCCGCGGCCGGACCTACAGCACGGGGGCGTAGCCGATGCTCGCGCCCAAGCGGGTGAAGTTCCGCAAGATGATGAAGGGCCGGATGCGCGGCGTCGCGGGCCGCGGGGCGACGGTCGCCTTCGGACATTTCGGCCTGCAGGCGGTCGAGGCTGGCTGGGTATCGAACCGGCAGATCGAGGCGTCGCGCGTGGCGATGACGCGGGAGATGAAGCGCGGCGGGAAGCTCTGGATCCGGATCTTCCCCGACAAGCCGATCACGAAGAAGCCGGCGGAGACGCGGATGGGCAAGGGCAAGGGCAACCCGGAGGGCTGGGTGGCGGTGGTGAAGCCGGGCCGCGTGCTGTTCGAGATCGAGGGCGTGACCAAGGAGGTCGCGCGCAAGTCGATGGCGCTGGCTTCGGCCAAGCTGCCGATCAAGACCCGCTTCATCGAGCGGGAGGGCTGACGATGGCGCTCGAGAAGCTGACGATGACGGCAATCCGCGAGATGACGGACGACGAGATCCGCGCCAAGCTCGTGGAGCTCGAGAAGGAGCGGTTCGGTCTCCGGTTCAAGTCGGCCACCGAGGTGATGGCCAACCCCATGGATCTCAGGACGACGCGGCGCACGGTGGCCCGGCTCAAGACGGCGCTACAGGGCCGCGCGTCGAAGGCGAAGGCGACATGAGCGAGCAGCAGGCGGTGCGTAACCGGCGCAAGACGCGCGTCGGCACGGTGGTGAGCGACAAGATGCACAAGTCGTGCGTCGTGTCTTTCGAGCGGAGGATCACCCACCCGCTCTACGGGAAGCAGTCAACGCGGACCAAGCGCGTGGTGGCGCACGACGAGGCCAACGACGCGCACGTCGGTGACGTCGTCCGCGTCATGGAGACGCGGCCGTTGTCGAAGACCAAGCGGTGGCGTGTGGTCGCGGTAGTCGAGCGGGCGAAGTAGGAGGGGGGCGTGGTCCAACAGGAGTCGATCCTCAAGATCGCCGACAACTCGGGCGCCAAGCGCGCGCTCGTCATCCGGGTCCTCGGCGGCTCGAAGCGGCGTTACGCCGGCCTCGGCGACGTCGTGATCGTCGCGATCAAGGACGCGCTGCCCACCGGCACCGTGAAGAAGGGCGAGGTCGCGCGCGCCGTCGTGGTGCGCACCGCCAAGGAGACGCGGCGCAAGGACGGCAGCTATATCCGCTTCGACGAGAACGCGGCCGTCATCATCAACGAGCAGAACGAGCCCCGTGCCACCCGCATCTTCGGGCCGGTGGGGCGTGAATTGCGCGAGAAGCGGTTCATGAAGATCGTGAGCCTCGCGCCGGAGGTCCTCTAGCATGCGGGTGCTGGTCCACCAGAAGAATGCGCGGCGCAGCAGGGGTCCGGTGCGGCCGGAGCGCGCCAGGATGCACATCACCAAGGGCGACCTGGTGCAGGTGATCTCCGGCGACGACAAGGGGAAGCGTGGCAAGGTCCTCCGTGCCCTGCCCAAGAAGGGCCGGGTGGTGGTGGAGGGAGTGAACATCGCCAAGCGCCACCGGAAGGCGCGACAACAGGGCGAAGAGAGCGCCATCGTATCGTTCCCGGCGCCCATCGCGGTGTCGAAGGTGATGCTGATCGATCCGAAGCTGGACCGGCCGACGCGGGTGCGCCGGCGGGTGGATCAGGACGGGACGGTCGAACGCATCGCGGTGCGCTCCGGCGAGCCGATCCCGCGGAACCGGTAGGGGCCATGAAAGACGTGAAAGAGTCGAAGGTCGAAGGGTCGAAGGGGTCGAAGAAGCCCAAGGCTGGTAAGGGCGAGCCGAAGGCCGAGGCGGCCGAGCCGAGGCAGCCCGCGGTCCCGGCCGAGCCGGCGCCGCCGGCCCGGCTCCATCTGCACTACGCACAGCACGTGAGGCCGGCCCTGGCGCGCGAGTTCGGGCTATCGAACCCGCACCAGATCCCGAAGCTGGTGAAGATCGTGCTGAACATCGGGTTCGGCGGGGCGCAGAAGGCGCCCAAGGCACTGGAAGCGATGGTGACGGAGATGAGCGCGATCGCGGGCCAGAAGGCGGTCGTGACCCGGGCGAAGAAGGCGATCTCGAACTTCTCGCTTCGGCAGGGGATGCCGATCGGCGCGACCGTGACACTGCGTGGCGCGCGGATGTACGAGTTCCTGGACCGCTTCATCAACATCGCGGTGCCGCGGGTCCGCGACTTCCGCGGGCTGCCGACCAAGAGCTTCGACGGCCGCGGAAACTACACCTTCGGGATCAAAGAGCAGATGATCTTCCCGGAGATCGACTACGACAAGGTCGAGCGCATCCACGGGATGGACATAACGATCGTTACGAACGCCAAGCGAGATGATGTGGCCCTGGCGCTGCTGCGGGAGATGGGCATGCCCTTCCACGGCGAATCGCCGGTGGTCGTGGGCTGAACCGGACGAGGAGCCGATGGCGAAAAAGTGTTGGATCGAGAGGGCCAAGCGGAAGCCGAAATTCAGCACCCGGGTGAACACCCGGTGCCAGCGGTGTGGCCGATCGCGCGCCTATCTCCGCAAGTTCGGTCTCTGCCGCATCTGCTTCCGCGAGCTCGCCCTCCGGGGCGAGATCCCGGGCGTGCGGAAGAGCAGCTGGTGAGAAGCGGGAGCCGGGAGCTGGGAGCCGTACCCTTGGCGCGGGGCCCGGGTCTGGCGCGGAAGGTCCGGCTCCCGGCTCCCGGCCGAGACGTTCGCTGTTCACAAGGAGTTCGCTAGCATGAGCATGACCGATCCCGTCGCAGACATGCTGACGCGCATCCGCAACGCGTGTCTTGCCCGGCACCGCCGGGTGGACATCCCGGTCTCCAAGCTGAAGACGGAGATCGCGAAGCTGCTGCGCGACAACCACTACATCCAGGAGTTCCAGGTACTGGATGACGGCCGGCACGGCCTGCTGCGCGTATACCTGAAGTATCACGACGGCGACCAGCCGGTGATCCGCGAGCTGAAGCGGGTTTCGACGCCCGGCCTGCGCCGGTACGTCGGGGCGCGGCAGATCCCGCGGGTCCGCAACGGCCTGGGCATGGCCATCCTCAGCACCCCTAAAGGGCTGATGACGGACCGCGATGCCCGTACCGCGCACCTGGGCGGCGAGCTGCTCGCCGTGATCTGGTAGGGGGCGGCATGTCGCGCATCGGCAGGAAGCCCGTTCCGCTGCCCCAAGGCGTCACCGCCTCCGTGAGCGGCACGACCATCGCGGTGAAAGGCCCGAAGGGCGAGCTCACGCGCACGCTGCACCGCGAGCTTTCGGTGGCGGTGGAGGGGAGCGAGGTCCGGTTGAAGCGGCCCACGGACTCCTCGAAGCACCGGGCGCTGCACGGGCTCTCACGGACGCTCGTGGCCAACATGGTCGAGGGCGTGACGAAGGGGTATGAGAAGACCTTGGAGATCCAGGGCGTCGGCTACAAGGCGGAGACCAAGCCGTACGGGCTCAACCTCGTCGTCGGCTACTCCCACTCGGTCGAGTTCAAGGCGCCGCCGGGGATCAAGCTGACGGCCGACCAGCCCACGGTCGTGAAGGTCTCGGGGAGCGACAAGGAGCTGGTGGGGCAGGTCGCGGCCAACATCCGCGCGGTCCGGCCTCCCGAGCCGTACAAGGGCAAGGGGATCCGGTATCAGGGCGAAAAGGTCCGGCGGAAAGCCGGCAAGACGGGGGCGAAGTAGCGTGAGGCGCATCAGGAAGCCGAAGACCGCAGAGCAGCGCCGCGCGCGGCGCCACGTGCGCGTCCGGCGCAAGGTCCAGGGGACGACGGAGCGGCCGCGGCTCGTGGTCTTCCGTTCGCTCAAGCACATCTACGCGCACCTCGTTGACGACACGAAGGGCCGCATGCTGTTCGGCGTGGCGGACCGGTCGGACGGGGTGACGGCGACGGACAGCGGCAAGGTAGCGAAGGGCTTCGCGGTGGGCCTGGCGCTCGCCGAGCGGGCCAAGAAGGAAGGGATCACCCGGGTGGTCTTCGACCGCGCGGGTTACGCCTATCACGGACGCGTCAAGGCGGTCGCCGAGGGCGCTCGCAAGGGCGGATTGGAGTTCTAGGGAATGGCACGAGATCAGCAGCGCGAACCCCGCCGTGACCGGCGCGACCGCGAGTCGGAGCTCATCGAGAACGTGGTGGCCATCAACCGCGTCGCCAAGGTCGTGAAGGGCGGCCGGCGTTTTAGTTTCAACGCGCTGGTCGCCGTCGGGGACGGCGACGGGCACGTCGGAGTCGCGACGGGCAAGGCGAACGAAGTGAGCGAAGCGGTGCGCAAGGCCGTGGAGGCGGCGCGCCGAAAGATGCTCACCGTGCCTCGCGTCGGCGGGACCATCCCGCACGAGGTCACCGGCACGCTGGGCGCGGGGAGGGTCTTCCTGAAGCCCGCCTCGCCGGGGACCGGCGTGATCGCGGGCGGTCCGGTGCGGGCCGTGCTCGAGTGCGCCGGCATCCACGACATCCTGACCAAGAGCCTGGGGAGCAACAACCCCCACAACATGGTGCGGGCCACGGTGGACGCGCTGAGCCAGCTCGTGACGGTGCGCCAGGTGGCGCGCGAGCGGGGCGTGGATCCGGACTCGCTGGGCTACCGGCCGCGGCAAAGCGAGGTCGCGCATGCCGGGTAGGACGAAGGCCCCGGCCTCGGCCCGCCTGCGCGTCGAGCAGGTGCGGAGCGGCATCGGCCGGCCCGCGAACCACCGGCGGACGCTGGAGGCCATCGGGCTGCGGCACCACCAGGACGTGGTGGTCGTGAACGACACGCCGTCGATGCGCGGCATGCTGTTCCAGGTGCGCCACCTTGTAAAGGTCGCGCCGGTCCAGGAGGGTTGATGGAGGAGAAGACGATCGAGCGCGTGACGCTGCACTCGCTTCGCCCCGCCAAGGGCTCGACCCACGTGGCCAAGCGGCTCGGCCGCGGGCCGGGCTCGGGCACGGGCAAGACTGCCGGCAAGGGCCACAAGGGCCAGAAGGCGCGCTCCGGCGGCCATGTGCGGCCCGGCTTCGAGGGCGGCCAGATGCCGCTCATCCGGCGCGTCCCCAAGCGGGGCTTCACCAACCCCTTCAAGGTCCGCGCGCAGGTGGTGAGCCTGGCGGCGCTCGCCGACCTCGCCGGTCGCGAGGTCACGGCGGCCGCCCTGAGGGAGGCCGGCCTGGTCCAGCACGCTGACCGGCCGATCAAGCTGCTCGCCGATGGCGACGCCCCGCAGGGTCTGGTCGTGAAGGGTCTTGCCATGTCGGCGTCCGCGCGCGCCAAGATCGAGGCGGCCGGCGGGCGAGTCGAGGAGTAAGCGGTGACCGCGCCGCAGCTGCCGAACCCCTTCAAGATCCCGGAGCTGAAGGAAAAGCTCCTCTTCACCCTGCTGTGCCTGCTGCTCTACCGCATCGGCGCCCACATCACCGTGCCGGGGGTGGACGCGCAGGCCACGATCGATTTCTTCCGGAACCAGGGAAGCCAGTCGCTGTTCGGCGTCTACAACCTGTTCGTCGGCGGCGCCCTCTCCAAGGCCACGGTGTTCGCCCTCGGCATCATGCCGTACATCTCGGCGAGCATCTTCTTCCAGATCATGGGCGCGGTCTTCCCCACGATCGAGCGCCTCCAGAAGGACGAGGAAGGCCGGAAGAAGATCACTCAGTGGACGCGCTACCTGACCATCGGACTCGCGGCGGCGCAGGCCTACGGCATCACGCTCTTCCTCGAGTCCCTTCAGGGCGCCGTGCCGCACCCGGGCTTGGGCTTCCGCATCGCCACCGCGTTCACGATGACCGTGGGCGGCGTATTCATCATGTGGCTCGGTGAGCAGATCACCGAGCGAGGGATCGGCAACGGGATGAGCCTGCTGATCTTCTTCTCGATCATCGAGCAGGCGCTGCCCGCCACCCTGCGGACCATCGAGTCGCTCAAGGTCGGCGCGCTGACGTTCCCCGGCCTGCTGGCGCTCCTGGTGGCCATGGTCCTGGTGGTGTGGTTCACCGTGGCCATCACCGTCGCGGCCCGGCGCATCCCCATCCAGATCCCGCGCAAGGTGATGGGGCGCGGCCGCATCCGCGAAGGCCAGAAGTCGTTCATCCCGCTCCGCATCAACTCCGCGGGCGTGATGCCGATCGTCTTCGCTCAGTCAATCATCATCGTGCCCGGCACGATGGTCCAGTTCTCCAGCATCGGCTTCCTGCGGGACCTCTCGGAGCTGTTCCAGCCGACCTCGTGGGTCTACTACGTGGCCTACACCGCGCTGATCGTCTTTTTCACGTTCTTCTACACGGCGATCATCTTCAACCCGGTGGATTTGTCGGAGAACCTCAAGAAGCAGGGCGGGTTCATCCCCGGCGTGAAACCCGGCTCGCGTACCGCCGAGTACATCGATCACGTGCTCTCCCGGATCACGCTACCGGGGTCGCTCTTCCTGGCGACCATCGCGATCCTTCCCATCGTCCTGCTGGACCGGTTCGGAGTGCCGTTCGCCTTCGGCGGGACGGGTCTCCTCATCGTGGTCGGCGTGGCGCTGGACACCGTGCAGCAGATGCAGCAACATATGATCCTGCGGCAGTACGACGGGTTCATGAAGCAGGGCAGGGTCCGGTTCCGTGGGAAGCAGAGGTTCATGTGAGACGGATAGGGGAGTTATGGGAGTGTGGGGAGTGAGGGGAGAGAGGGGAGTGAGGGTGAGCCCTTTCTCCCCCTTCTTCCCTAACTCCCCTTTCTCTCCTATCTCCCCTATCTGTCGTAGTCGCCCCACCCAAGAGGGCCGCCATGTACGCAATGATCCTCGGAGCCCCCGGCTCCGGCAAAGGCACGCAGGGCAAACTCCTCGCCGAACACCTTGGCGTTCCGCAGGTGTCCACCGGCGACCTGATCCGCGCCGCGATGAAACAGGGCACTCCGCTGGGAGTGAAGGCCAAGGGGTACTATGACCAGGGCCTGCTCGTCCCCGACGAAGTGATATTCGGGCTGATCCAGGAGATCCTCGACTCGCCGGCGGCGGCGAAGGGCGTCCTGATGGACGGCTTCCCCCGCACCATCCCGCAGGCCGAGGCCGTGGACCGGATGCTGGCGGTGAAGCACGCCAAGGTTGACCGAGTGGCACTGCTCGAGGTAGATGAGGAAGAGCTGGTGCAGCGGCTCCTGGGGCGGGCGGCCAAGGAAGGCCGCAGCGACGACAACCTCCAATCCATCCGGCAGCGCCTCAAGGTGTATCACGCGCAGACGGCGCCTCTCATCGCATATTACGATGGCCAGGGCGTGGTTCACCGGGTGGCGGGGAGCGGCGGCGTAGACGAGATCCAGGGACGCATGAGGGAGGCTGTGAGGTAGTGATCACGGTGAAGTCGGCGCGGGAGATCGAGACGATGGCGCGCGCGGGCCGGATCGTGGCCGGCGTGCTGGACCTGGTCCGGTCGCGTGCCGTCCCCGGCTCCTCTACCTGGGAGCTCGACCGCATCGCGGAGGAGTTCATCCGCTCGCACGCCGGGGCGACGCCGTCGTTCAAGGGCCTGTACGGGTTCCCCGCGACCCTCTGCACCTCCATCAACGCCGAAGTCGTCCACGGCATCCCCGCCAAGAGGCGCGTCCTGGTCGATGGCGACATCGTCAGCGTGGACGTCGGCGTGTGCGTGGGCGGCCTGCACGCCGACAGCGCGATCACCGCGACCGTCGGCGAGGTCTCGCCGGCCATCCTCGCGCTCCTCGAAGCCACGCGGCGGGCCTTGGCGGCGGGGATCGGAGCGGCGCGGGCGGGCGCGCACGTGGGCGACATCGGCTTCGCGGTGCAGCACGTGGCGGAGAGCGCCGGCTATTCGGTGGTTCGCGAGCTGGTAGGCCACGGGATCGGCGCGCAGTTCCACGAGGAGCCGCAGGTGCCCAACTTCGGCCGGCCCAAGCACGGCGCCCGCCTCATCCCCGGCATGACCATCGCCATCGAGCCCATGATCAACGTCGGTGGCCCGGAAGTGCGCACCCTCGGCGACCGCTGGACCGTCGTGACGCAGGACGGCTCCCTCTCGGCCCACTTCGAGCACACCGTCGCCATCACCGAGAACGGGGCGAGGATCCTGACCACGGCGGGCTGATCGCGGCGCCCCGACCGATCAGGGGGCGCCTCGGGGAAATACCGCCGACCTCATCCTATTGGCAACGTCAGGGGGAAGCGGACTCGACGGCATGTGATTCCCTCTTGTATGGGACGAAGCCGCGACCCAGGTAGTTCGGCAGAGCCGCCGGGCTGTCGAGGGTGCACGTGTGCAGCCAGACCCTCGAGGTGCCGATCTCCCACGCCGTTTCTACCGCGCAACTCAACAGGTGCTTCCCAAGTCCCCGGCCAAAGAACTCGCTCAGAAGGCCGAAGAGCGCGATTTCAATGGACTTGTCCGCATCTGTTCGTAACTCGAAGAACCCGGCCAACTTACCTTCGTAGCGCATCAGCCACACCCCGAATCCAGGCTGGGTCAGGTACGCATCAAGCTCGTCGTCGCTCCAAACCAGCCGGTCTAACCAGTGGCATGCTTCCCCCACCTCCCGGTACAGCGTCTTTGACTGCTCGACGCTGCAACGCGGCACTCGCTCGAGGGTGACCTTGGGATCCTCGAGCTTGGCAGGCTGAAAAGCCGCGCGGCTGCTGAGTTCCAGGTAGGTTCGGATGACCTCCGTCTTCGGGCTCATCCCTACCCGCCGACTACCGCTTCGACCATGGCGGCCGCCCGCTCCGCGTCCCGCGCCACCTCACCGACCAGCCGCTGCGCCTCTTCCGCCATGGGCGCGGCCTCGGATGGGTCGGGCATTCCGACCACGTTCACACGCATGTTAAATGCCGCTCCGCGTGCCGCGGCGTGGGCCAGAATGGCCGCTACGCCCGCGTCGGATACCGCATTACGGTTCCCGGCCTCCGCAGCCCGCGCGGCCAGACCGGCTACCTCCCGGGCCGCCCGAAGCGTTTCGAGGGGCACCAGGGTAGCACCCATCAGGGCGGCCTGGATCGCCGCCTGCCTCTCCGCGTCGCGGTCCTTGGGGATGGAGTAAGCCGCGCTGACCGCGTCAAAGGCCTTGGAGTCCTCGTCGCCGAGCCGGATCAAGGCTAGGCGCAACGCTTCGGCCCGCTCGATCATGCCGCGGAATTCGGCGTCCACCTCGGCGTATTTCTTGCGGCCCACGGTGAGCCGCGCCACCATGGCCACGAGCCCAGCCGCCATCGCGCCGGCCACGGCCGAAACGGTCCCGCCCCCAGGGGTCGGGCTCGCGGACGCGACTGCGTCCATCCATTCGCCGAGCGACGGACCGGCGGACCAGCGCACCTTCGCCTCCAGCACGTGCTCGGAGACCGGCTCGCGCAGCTTCAGGTGGGCCTCGACCGCCTGGTGCACCGCGCGTTCGGGCACCAGCCCAACGATCTCGCTCCAGCCGGTGTCGGCGCCGGCTTCGCGTGCCGCCGCCGCCACGGCGTCGAACGCTTCGTGGATCGAGGTCGTGTCGAGGTCCACCAGGTTCATCGAGACCTGCGGCTCTCCGCCCACGGTGATACCCATGGCCTGGACGGCGGGCAGCCCGCCGCTCGAGGCACGCACCTTCTTCGCGATCGCCTTGGCAAGCGCCTCGTCGCCGCCCCCGAGGTAGACGTTGTAGGCAACGAGGAACGGCCGGGCGCCCACAGCCGTCGCGCCCGCGGTGGGGTGCATGCGCTTGGGCCCGTAGTCGGGATCCTTCTCGAGGTTGGTGCCTATCTCCTCGCGCAGGCCCTCGAACTCACCTTTCCTCACGTCCGGCAGCCGCTCTCGCGATGGCCTCGTGGCGGCGCGGGCGTACAGGAACACGGGGATCCCCAGCTCCGCCCCTATCCGCTCGCCGAGCCGCCTCGCGAGCGCTATGCAGTCGTCCATGGTCGTCCCGCCGAGCGGCACGAACGGGACGACATCGGTAGCGCCCATGCGCGGGTGTTCACCTTGGTGGACGGTGAGGTCGATCCGCTCGCTCGCGGTCTTCACGGCGCGGAACGCCGCCTCGACAGCCGCGTCCGGCGGCGCCACGAACGTGAACACCGACCGGTTGTGATCGGCGTCCGCCTGGACGTCGAGCAGCCGGACGCCGGAAACGGACAGGAGTGCGGCACGCAGGGCAGCGAGCGTGGCGGCGTCTCGGCCTTCGCTGAAGTTGGGCACGCATTCGACGAGATGGGTCATGAAGAGAAAGGGTGTAGGGTGTAGGGTTTAGGGTGCAGAGCACCCGTGTCAGGCGTCCGGGACGGCCTGCAAGATACCCAGGAGCCAGCGATGGATGGCGGGGTTGCCCGCGACGACGGGTCCGTGGCGCAGCACCGCGTCGTCGCCGCCCAGGTCCGTCACCAGGCCGCCAGCCTCGCGCACGATCAGCGTCCCGGCCGCGACGTCCCACGGCGCCAGCATCAGCTCCCAGAAGCCGTCGAACCGGCCCGCCGCCACGTCGCAGAGATCGAGTGCCGCCGACCCGGGGCGCCGAACGCCGGCGGAGCGGGCGAGAATGGCTGCGAACTGCCGCTGATAGCGAGGGAGCAGATCGGCGAACTTGAAGGGGAAACCCGTGCCGATCAGCGCGTGCTTCGGATCCTGGATGGAAGAAACGGCGATGGGCGCGCCGTTCTGGAACGCCCCGCCGCCGCGAGTGGCGTGATAGCGGATCCCGGGCGGGACGTGCTGGACCACTCCGGCCTGGATCTCCCCGTCCGTCACCGCGGCTATCGAGACCGAGTAGTAGGGGAAACGGTGGAGGAAGTTCGTGGTGCCGTCGAGCGGGTCCACGATCCACGCCAGCCCCCGGGGCAAGGAGTTTGGCGTCAACTCCTCGCCGACGACCCGACTGTCCGGTGCCGCCACCAGCAGCGCCTCCGCGATGAGTCGCTCCGCCTCCCGATCCACTTCGGTGACGAAATCCGCCCGGCCTTTCTCCGACCACCGTTCCGGGCCAAGGCGGCCCTCTTGCCCGCGCAGGAACTCGGCGGCTTGATCGGCCGCAAGTTGCGCCATCATCAAGAGTTGGGCCGCTTCGTGCTTCACTTGCCACGCCCCCGGGCCATCCTTACCTTGCCCCCATGTCACGCGTATTCAGCGGAATCCAGCCGTCCGGCGAGCTACACATCGGCAACTACCTCGGCGCGGTTCGCTACTGGGTCGAGCTTCAGGACCAGTTCGAGTGCATCTTCAGTATCGTCGACCTGCACGCTATCACGCAGCCCTACGATCCCGCAAACCTACCCGAGCGCACTCTTGAAATGGCAGTCGGGCTGCTGGCCGCGGGTCTCGACCCGGCCAAGTGCACACTGTTCGTGCAGTCGCAGGTGCCCCAGCATGTGGAGCTCATGTGGATCTTCAACACCGTGACGCCCGTCGGGGAGCTCGAGCGGATGACCCAGTACAAGGAAAAATCCGCGTCACTCGAAAGCATTCCCGCCGGGCTGCTCAGCTACCCGATTCTTCAGGCTGCGGACATTCTCCTGTATCAGGCCGGTCAGGTGCCAGTCGGCGAGGACCAGGTGCAGCACCTTGAGCTCGCGCGTGAGATCGCCCGGCGCTGGAACGCGCGGTTCGGCGATCCCTTCAGGTTCCCGGAGCCGATTGCGCTGCTCACCGGCACCAAGCGTATTCTCGGACTTGACGCTCGTGCGAAGATGTCCAAGAGTTTGGGCAATACCATCGGCCTGCTCGACACCCCGGAAGCGATCTGGGAGAAACTGCGGCCAGCCATAACCGATCCCGCTCGTAAGACTCGCAAGGACGCCGGCGAGCCGGAGAGGTGTCCCGTGGTTTACCAGCTGCACCGCGCGTTCTCTCCGCCGGAGGTCGTCGCGGAGGTTGAGCGCAACTGCCGCTCTGCTGGATGGGGCTGTCTCGACTGCAAGCGCGTGCTGGCCGATCACGTGATCGCCGAGCTGGCGCCGATTCGGGAGCGTGCGCTGGCGCTGAAGCAGAGGCCCGATGACGTGTGGGACATCCTGGACGCGGGCGCCAAGCGGTGCCGGAAGCTGGCTGAGGAAACGCTGTCGCTCGTCTATCCCCAGATGGGAATCTCCCGTGGAGACCGCCGGTTCCTTTATTTGGGCGCCACGGCGTCCGGCGTGTAGATTACAGCTTACCCTCAAGGGGCTTCATGGAGAAGATCATCCAGGCGGCGGTCGAACGTGGCGCTTCCGACCTGCACATCAAGGCGGGGGACGTCTTCCGGGCGCGGATCGACGGCAAGCTGGTGCCGTTGACCAAGCAGCGGCTGACGCCGGAGCAGACCAAGGCCATCGCCTTGCGGTTCATCCCCAACGAGGAGGACCGGGCGCGCATCGACAAGATCCAGGACTACGACTGCTCCTGGGGTGCGCCGGGCATCGGCCGGTTCCGCGTCAACATCCTGAAGCAGCGCTCCTCGTTCATGGTCGTGATGCGGGTGATCCCGTTCGAGGTGCCGACGTTCGAGCAGCTGCACCTGCCGGCGGTACTCGCTCACATCTCCGCGGCCGAACGCGGGATGATACTCGTCACCGGCGTGACCGGCAGCGGCAAGAGCTCCACGATGGCGGCGATGATCAACCACATCAACCGCACGATGCAGAAGCACATCGTGACGCTCGAGAACCCGATCGAGTTCCTGCACCGCGACCTGACGTCCAGCCTCACGCAGCGGGAGATCGGCACCGACACCGAGAGTTTCCGCACCGGGCTTCGCGCGGCGCTGCGGCAGGACCCGGACGTGGTCCTCATCGGGGAGATGCGCGACCCGGAGACCATCGACACGGCCATGAAGGCTTCGGAGACGGGTCACCTCCTCCTCTCCACGCTCCACACGCCCGATGCCACCACGACCATCTCCCGGATCATCGCCATGTTCCCGCCGGAGGAGCAGGCCATCGTCCGGGTGCGGCTGGCAGACGCGCTGCACGCGGTGATCTCGCAGCGGCTGCTGCCGCAAAAGAACGGCCACGGGCGTTGCGCGGCGCTCGAGGTGATGCTGGTGACGGCTACCATTCGCGACCTGATCCTCGACCCGAACCGCACCTCGGAGATCAAGGAGTTCATCTCCGAAGGACGCGAACAATACGGGATGCAGACGTTCGACCAGCACCTGATGGATCTCGTCCAGGCGGATGTCGTCAACTACGATACGGCGGTCGCCAACTCCTCCAATCCGTCGGACTTCGAGCTGCAGATGAAGACCTTCGCGCGCAGTTCGCGCCTGTCCACGCCCAAGATGAAGGCGCCCGCCGCGCCCACCGAGCCGGACAAGCCCATCGGTTTCACGGACGATCTCTCGAGCATGCTCCCGCCGTGAGGCCGCAGGGCCTGCACGGGGTCATCGCCCCCATACCTACTCCGTTCGACCCGGAGACGGGCGACGTGGCACCGGTCGCGCTGCGGCACGCGACGCGCGCACTGCTGGCGCAGGGGCTCGACGGCATCGCGGTCGCCGGCTCCACCGGCGAAGGGGAGCTGCTCGACGCCGACGAGCGCGTGAAGCTGGTGGAGTGGCTCCGGGACGTCGTGCCCGACGACAAGTGGCTTATCGCCGGCGCCGGCGCGGAGTCCACTCGGGCGACGGTCCGCGCCTGCCGCGAGGTCGCGGCGGCCGGGGCGGACGCAGCCCTGGTACGGCCGCCCTCCTACTACGGCTCGGTGCTGGCGGCCGCGGCGCTGGCCGAGCATTACGTCCGGGTGGCCGACGCGAGCCCGGTGCCGGTCATCGTTTACAACATCCCCAAGTACACCCACGTGATGCTCCAGGACAGCGTGCTGCGCGCCGTCGCCGAGCACGAGCGGATCGTGGCGTTCAAGGACTCGTCCGGCGATCTCAAGGTGCTCGCTGGTTTTCGGGCCGCGGCGCCGCGGCTCGCCCCTCTGATGGGGAGTGGGTCGCTCTTCTACCCGGCGCTCGAGCTGGGCGCGGCGGGCGGAATCCTGGCCGTCGCGTGCTTCGCCGCCGAGGCGTGCGCCGCGCTGTACGCCGCGTTCCGCGCTGGCGACCGGGAGACCGCTGGCGCCTGCCAGGAACGGCTGACGCCGCTCGCCCGCGACATCGTTGGCGCGTTCGGACCGGCCGGCATCAAGGCGGCCATGGATCTGGTCGGCCTGCCGGCGGGTCCGGTGCGCCCGCCGCTCGCGGCCCTGGACGCGCGGCAGCAGGCCAAGGTGGCCGAATGCCTCGCCCAGGCCGGCGTCCTGCGCGTCGCGGCCTGAGGAGGACGGCGGCATCATGTTCGGTGCGGGCACGCGCTGCCTCGTCGTGGTGGGGGCGCAGTGGGGCGACGAGGGCAAGGGCAAGGTCGTGGACGCGCTGGCCGAGCACGCCGATCTCGTGGTGCGCTATCAGGGAGGCGCCAACGCGGGGCACACGGTAGACGCGCCCGACGGCGAGTTCGTGCTGCACCAGATCCCCTCCGGCATCCTGCATCAGGCGACGAAGTGCGTGATCGGCAACGGGGTCGTCCTCGATCCCGAAACGCTGTTTCACGAGATCGACGCGCTCCGCGGGCGTGGCGTGACCGTCGAGGGCCGGTTGGTGGTCAGCGACCGCGCCCACCTGGTTCTCCCTTACCACAAGCTGCTCGACGCCGAGAGCGCGCGCAGCAAGAAGATCGGCACTACGGCCCGCGGCATCGGTCCGGCGTACGAGGATAAGTACGGGCGGCGCGGTGTCCGCGTCGGAGACCTGCGGCACCCCGAGATCGTGGCCAAGCTGGTGGAGGCCGGCGTCCAGCGCGCCAACGACCTGTTGGGGCTGGCGGGGTCGGTGAAGCGCTGCCACGCGGCGGAGATCGTCGCCATGCTGGCAGGTATGGCGCCCCGGCTGCTGCCGTTCGTGTCCGACGCGGGCAGGCTCGTGACGGACACCCTGAGGGATGGCGGCAACGTCCTGCTCGAGGGCGCGCAAGGCGCTCTCCTCGACGTGGACCACGGCACCTACCCGTTCGTGACCTCGTCGAGCACCACCGCCGGCGGCGCCGCGGTGGGCGCGGGCATCGGCCCCACGGCGATCGACGCCGTGCTCGGCGTCGTCAAGGCGTACACGACGCGCGTGGGCAACGGCCCGCTCCCGACCGAGGCGGAGGTGACCGAAGGCGAAAGGCTGCGCACGCTGGGCGGCGAGTACGGCGCGACTACCGGGCGCCCGCGCCGCTGCGGCTGGTTCGACGCGATGGTGGTGCGCTACTCGGTGCGCGTGAACGGCCTCACCGGGCTCGCGGTGACCAAGCTCGACGTCCTCGATTCGTTCGAGCAGCTGTCCGTCTGCACGCACTACCGGCTCGGCGGCGAAACGCTGGACGACCTGCCTGACAACGTCGCGGCGCTCGCGGAAGTGGAACCGGTGTATGAGCTCCTTCCCGGCTGGCGCCAGCCGACCGGCGAGGCCCGCACGCTCGCCGCCCTTCCCCGGGAGGCCCGCGCCTACCTCGACCGCCTCGAGGCGCTGGCAGGCGCCCCCATCCGCTACGTGGGCGTGGGCACCAAGCGCGAGCAGCTGATCGAAGTGCAGTGAGGGTGCTCTTGAAGGTGCTGTCGGGAGTCGCCGCGGTCCTCGTCGTCGTGGCCGTGGTGGTCTCGTTGGTTCTCTTCCGCTCGATACCTCCCCTGGACGGCAAAGAGTCGTTGCCGGCGCTCTGCGCGCCGGTCGAGGTGCTCTGGGACAGCCTCGGCATCCCGCACCTCACGGCAGCGTCGGACGCGGACGCGCTGAAGGCGCTCGGATACCTCCACGCGCGCGATCGGCTGTGGCAGATGGAGACCCTCCGCCGCACCGCCGAGGGGCGGCTGGCCGAAGTGCTGGGACCCGCCGCCCTCGGCCTCGACCGGTTCCTGCGCTCGCTCGACATCCCGCGCGCCGCGGCCGCGAGCCTGGGCACGATAGCGCCCGAGGCCCGGGCGCTCGCCGAAGCCTACGTGGCGGGCGTGAACCAGTGGATCTCCCACCACACGCGGCCACTTCCTCTCGAGTTCCAGCTCTTGCGCTTCGCCCCGGAGCCGTGGACGATGCAGCAGGTGGTCGAGGTGGCACGGGTGATGTCGTGGGACCTGGTGAGCGCGCGGCTCGAGCTGAACCTCGCGCGGGCGGCGGCGCGCCTGGGCCCGGAACGGGCGCGCGACCTGGTCCCGCTGTACCCGGACAGCGCGCCGGTCATCCTGGCGCCGGGGACTGCTACGTGGAAAGACGGGCGGCAGACGCGCAGACGCGCAGACGCGCAGTCGGTGGGCGGGCGGCAGTATTCGGTTGAACGGCAGTGGCTCCCGAGCCACCTGCTCGCCGAGCGGGAGGTCCCGGAGATACCGCCGTTGGCGGCGGAAGTTCTCGACGCGGTGACCATGACGCGGGCGTCGAACTCCTGGGTGATCGGATCGTCGCGCTCGCGCTCGGGCAAGCCCATCCTGGCCAACGACCCGCACCTCCGGCTCAGCGCGCCTTCGCTGTGGTACCTCGCGGTCATCGAGAGCCCTCGCCTGCACGTCGCCGGCGCCACGATCCCCGGCCTGCCGGCCGTGATCATCGGGCACAACCGGCGCATCGCCTGGGGGCTCACCAACGGGTCGGTGGACGACGTGGACTACGTGATCGAGCGGCTCTCGGCGGACTCCTCTCGCGTGCTCACGCCTGACGGGTGGGCGCCGGTGGAGGTGGTCCGGGACTCGATCCGGGTTCGCGGTCGTCAGGCGGTCCCGTTCACGCTGCGGCGCACGGCGCACGGCCCGATCGTGGACGAGGCCGCGCCCGACTCGGGCTGGACCCACGCGCCGTCGGACAGCGCCGCGCCCGTGACCGTGCTCGCGATGCGCTGGAACGGGCAGGACCCGAGCGACGAGCTCACGGCGCTGATCGGCGTGGACCGCGCGGGTTCGTGGACCGACTTCCTCGCCGCCGTCTCCGGGTTCAAATCGCCCGAGCAGAACTGGATCTACGCCGACGTGGACGGCAACATCGGGTACACCGCGAGCGGCGCGGTGCCGGTTCGGCGGTCGGGGGTCGGTCTCCTCCCGACACCGGGCTGGACCGACGAGGGGAGGTGGGAGCGGTACCTGGACTTCGACGAGCTGCCCCGCGCGTTCAATCCGCCCGATGGTTTCATCGTCACCGCGAACAACCGGGTGATAGGCCCCGAGTACCCGCACTTCCTGGCGCAGGACTGGGACCTCGGCTACCGGGCGGCACGAATCCGGGAGATGCTCGTACCGGGCGGTCCTTTCACCGCCCTGGACGTTGGACGCATGCAGCTGGACACGGTGGACGTCTTCGCGCGATGGGCCAGGCGCCTAGCCGCGGACGCCGCGGCGACCGCGGGCCGGCAGGACCTGGCTGAGCGGCTGCGCGCGTGGGACGGCACGATGGGATCCGACCGGACGGAGCCGACGCTCTTCTACGTCTGGTACCGGGATCTCCAGCGCCTTACGTACGAGGACGAACTCGGTGGCTATGCGCCTTCGGGGCCACTGCACCGGTGGTTGCGCGCGGGCGGAAGCCCGTGGTTCGACGACATCAGGACGCCCGAACGCGAGGACCTGGCGGCGCTTTCCGCCCGCGCGATGCGCGAAGCGCTGCCGGTAGCCGAGGGTGTGAAATGGGGCGACGCGCACGTCACCGTGTCACAACACGCCCTCGGCGGCTTCGGGCCTCTCAACCGCCTGCTCGGCCTGAACCTCGGGCCGGCGCCGCGCGCCGGGTCGCTCTACACCGTGGATGTCGCCGACTTCGGTTCCTTCGCGCCGCCGTTCGTGAACACCCATGCGGCATCGTTCCGGCAGGTCGTGGATCTGGCGGACGTGGAGGCCGGGCGGATGATCGCGACCACGGGACAGTCGGGTAACCCGCTGGCGCGGCGATATCGCGACCAGAGCCGGCGGTGGTGGCGGGGGGAGTTGTGGGAGGTGCCGCTGGACCGCGAGCGGGTGGCGGCCGTCGGCACCCTGCATCTGACACCGCTGTCGCTATCCGCCCTATCCGCTCTATCCGTCTATGGTGTCACTCCCTCCGCGGCGCGCTCCACCAGCTGCGTCTCGACTAGCCGGCGGTAGACCGCGCTGGTCTCGAGCAGTTCCGCATGCCGGCCGGCGGCCGCAATGCCGCCGCCGTCGAGCACGGCGATCCGGTCGGCCGCGAGCACGGTGCTGAGCCGGTGGGCGATGATCAGGGTGATGCCGTCCGGGCGCCCGTAGCGCAAGCCTTCGGCGACCGACCGCTCGGTGGGGCTGTCGAGCGCGCTGGTCGCTTCGTCGAGAATGAGGATCTGAGGCCGCGTCACGATCGCCCGCGCCAGAGCGAGACGTTGCCTCTGGCCGGCCGAGAGCTTCCCGCCGCGCGGTCCGACGCGGGTGCGGTAGCCGTCGGGTAGGGAGTGAATGAGCTCGTCCAGTCGGGCCGTCTGCGCGGCCTTCGCGACCGCGGGCGACGGGAGGTCACGGCCCAGCGAGATGTTCCAGTCGACCGGCTCGTCGAAGACGAAGCAGTCCTCGAACACGACGCCCAGGTTCCGCGCGAGCGACGCCCGCGCCACGCGATCCAGCGGCACACCGTCTACCAGAATCCTGCCCGACTGCGGGGCCCGCAGGCGGACGAGCAGCTGCGCCAGCGTGCTCTTGCCCGACCCGCTGGCTCCCACCACCGCGACCACCTCACCGCGCCGGAGCTCGAGATCCAGGCCCCGGAGCACCGGCTCGCCCCCGGCATACCGGAACCCAACCTGCTCCACGCTGATCCGCTCCACCGGTGAATCCACCGCTTCGGACCCGTCGCGCTCGCCCGACGCGCGATCGCCCAGGAAGGCGAAGACGTTGAGCGTCGCACCCTCCTGCTCGGCCAGCGCCGACGCCGCCTCGGTGATGGCGCCGAACTGACCCTGGAGGCGGCGCAGCACGAACCCGAGGGCGAGGACCAGCGGCAGATTCCCGAACAGTTGATCCTGCCAAACGTTGAGCGCCACCAGCAGCGCGCCCAGGAGCACCACCGCGTAGAGCACTTCGGTCGCGGGCTTCACCGCGCTGCGCCAGCGGTGCAGGCCCATCGCTTCGCGATAGAGCGTCTGGTTCGTGCGGCGGTGGAGCGCCAACCGCTCCCGGCCGACGTCGTAGGCCTGGATCACGTGGAGCCCAGCGGCATCGTCGAGCACCAGCCGGCTCGAGTCCTCTTCCGCACGCACCATGAGCACCGAGTAGGCTCGAATCCGGCGGCCCGCGTAGGCGATGACACCGAAGCCGATCGCTCCGAGGACCGCCGCGGCCAGGCTCAGCCGCCACGACAGCAGCACGAGGGCCCCGCCGTAGACCGCCAGCAGCAGCGCGGCGTTCAGCAGCGCCACGAGCGCGGAGACCCCGGCGACCACCCGCTCGGTCTGCATCGAGAACAGGTTCACGAGCCTCCCCCCGCCGAGGACGGCCAGGTCCGCGTAGCGGGAGGCGTAGAACGCCTCCGCCAGTGACTCCCGGAGACGAAGGAGCACGCGCAGCTGGAGCCGGGCCGAGAGGACGCCGTTCAGGTAGCAAGCCGCGGCGCGGAGCAGGACGAGCGCGCCGATCGCGAGGACGATGAGCTGGAGTCTCTGCTCCGATCCTCGCTCGAAGGACTCGAGGAAGGGAACGAGCAGCGTGACCGAGGCCCCTTCGAGCAGGACGAGCGCCAGCGAAGTGCCGGCGACCGTCGCCGCGGGCCGCTTGAAGCCCCGGAGCGAGGTGATCACCTCTCGAACGTCTTTCCACCGGGAAGCCAGACGCTGCGGCAGTCTCATCACGAAAGGTCGGCCAGCACGGCCTCGCAGACGGCGGGGAGCAGGGACAGGCTCCGAGGGTAGCTCAGGCGCTTGACCGGCACCGCGGCCACCAGCCGGCTGGCGAACGCGAACTGGTTAGCGAGACGGTCCCGGTCCACCACGATCGTATTGAACGAATTCCGGATCACCTCGAGAAACGCGTCGCGGGCAGAGAGCCGTTCCAGCTCAATGCGCGCTGCCGGGCGGCGACCCGCGGGCGTCGGCTCGGAGAGGACGTAGAGCGCCCGGAGCGGCGCCCGGCGACGGGACAGCTGCCCGGCGGCGAGGGGGAAAATCTGCTTGGACGTGCCGTTGTTCAACGGTGTCCCGCCCCGCTCAACGCCCAGCACTCGTCGCGAGACGCTCGGGAAGAGCTTGAGCCGGGGCATCCCCGGGTGGACCGCATAGCCCGAGGCCGTCGGCTCGAGCGCCATCAGATCGTCGGTGAGGATCGGGAACCCCAGGCGCAGGAACGCCGCTCCCAGGGTGGATTTCCCGTACCCGCAGTTCCCGAGAAACGCGATCGCCTCTCCGTCGATGACGACGACCGTCCCGTGCAGCGGCTCCACGCCGAATAGGAGCAGCGAGAACGACAGCACCTGGCCGAGGAGGTACGTGCTGAAGGATTCCGGGGTGGCTCGCTTAAGCTGATGGTACCTGATGTCGCGGCCGTCCGCCGAGACCAGGAACTCGAACAGCCCGGTCCACCGCAGGTACGTCGAACCGGTGCGGAGACGGCGGCAGTAGAACCAGTCGCGGCTCGGCCGGTCGGTGGTTTCCCGCCGAGCAATTCCCTCGAAGCGGGCCGGTTCCCCGACCCGGAGCCTCACATCCGGTCGCCGCGCCCGCTGAACCCGAGGGCACGGGAGGACGAGAGGGCTCACGAGCGAGAGCCCGTAGAGCCGATAATGCGCTGTCGACCTCAAGCGTTAGTGCCGCTGGCCTTGGTCTTCGGCTTCCCACCACCACCGTCGGCCGCGCTGCCGCCCTTAACTCTTGTCAGCGCGCTGATGTCGCCATGCACGGTAAGTTCCGGTGAACGATACGGCTTCTTTTTCCCGGTGCTCCGCTGGGACTGGCCTTTCTTCCCCTTGTTCATACAGTGCTCTCCGAGAGAGGGGTTGGGGGCCGGGCCGGAATTGCGCGCTCCCCGCCCAAGAATACCTCAAGCCACACTTCCAAGGCAAACAGATCGGTGAGATCCCAGGTGCCGAGGCAGTCCGGACCCTCGAGCTCCGCGGCGAGGCCGGGAAGCGCGGCCGCCAGCCGACGCTCGTCAAGGTACCCCAGGCGAGCCGCCAACGAGCCTTGCGACAGCCGAGCGCAGACCTGCCCCAGGTCCCGGCCAATCCCACTGTTCGCGGCGGCCGTGAAGTCTGCCTTCCACGTTCGAGCGCGCAGCGGCTCGGGGAGGATGCCCCCCATCGCTTCCCGCAGCAGCGCCCGGGGAACGCCGTCCCGGTTCTGGATTTCTCCCGGCGCAGCCATGAGGAACGCGATGAGGTCACGATCCAGGAACGGGAAGGCCGCGTCCAGCCCGTGCAGCGCGGCGATCTTGTTGTTCCACTCCATGCAGTGCACGTGATACTTGGACCGGGCTTCCAGATACAGCGATCTCGCGTGGACGGAGTGGAAGCCGTCTCCGAACCACACGGGGCGGTTTGCGAACCTGAGCGCCCGGCGGCGGAAGGAATCCGAGAACCACGGCCTGGGTCGCTCCGGGCGGGAGATCATTCGGCGCAGCCACTTGAACAGCGGGGCCGCCGCACGCGGGACATAGTGCCGGGCGACATCGAGCACGAGCCGCCGCCTGAGCACCAGCGTCTCTTCCGGCCCGAAGAACCGCTGGTAGGTCCGGGTGTGTCGCTGGATCTGTCCGAAATCCAGCCGCCGGAAGAGATCCGCCAGATACGCGGCCGAAAACAGCATCTGGTCGCCCCAGTGCCCCGAGAGCAGCACCCGCGCGCCGGCCTCTCGGGCCCGAACATGTACTTCGCGGGTCACTCCCCAGAAGTAGTCCATAAAGGGCGCCTCGATGGCCCGCACCTGGTCCTCGGCGCCCCGGACCACACCGAGCAGAGGCTCGATGGGAATTCGCCCGACCGATACGCCGTACGCCTGCTCGATCTCACGCAGAAAACGCTGCTCGTCGGCCGCGGTGCCCTCGGCGCCCACGTAGGATATCCCGATCACGCCGGGAGCCGCGGCCCGTCCAGCGCGCCGAAGGGTTTCCGCCTGGCAGAAGATGGAGGATGAATCCAGGCCCCCGCTCACCGAAACGGCCACCGGGTGAACGGCACGCGTCCGACGCCGCACCGCTTCCGCGAACCGCTCGCGGAATGCTTCGGCGTATTCGCCGAACGAGTTCAGGCGGAGCGTGCGGCCCCGGTCGAAATCCCAGTACCGCCGGGCCATCAACCGTTCGGGCGTCACTACGACGAGATGCGCCGGCACGACCGCGGAGATGCCCGTGAAGCAGGTGATGTCCTGGCGATCGACCGGCCGCGAAGCCAGGAGCAGGTAGTCGGCGAGGCCCTCGTCGTCGGGACGCGCCGGTATCTCCGGGTGCGCCAGCAACGCCTTGATTTCGGAGGCGAACGCACCCAGCCGGTCGCTGCGGAAGTAGTAGAGGGGGCGAACTCCGATCGGGTCGCGCACCAGTAGCAGGCGTCGCTGTCGCTCGTCGAAGACCGCCAGCGCGAAATCGCCGTTCAAGCGTCCGGGGAACCGCTCCCCCCAAGCCTCGTACGCCGCGAGCACGCACGCGGCGTCGCTGACCGTCGGGGGCAGTCGCAGCGCGCCAAGCAGCTCGTCGCGATTGTCGAGCCGGCCGTCCATGACCAGCATGGCGCCGCTGCGACCCACGGGCGGCTGGACCTCGCCGGTCTCCTCGGGGGTCACCCACAGGTGCTGCCACGCGAAGCCAGCCGGGCCGGCCACCCGCCGGCCCTCGCCGTCGGGCCCGCGGTGGCGGAGCGCGGCACTCATGCGGGCCAGCAGCGCATCCTCCGCCGGCCGCGCATCGAGGTTGAACACTCCGACGATTCCGCTCATAGATTACATTATAACAGATACTCCGACGCGCGAGCCAAGAGCCTCTATGACTGCCCGCAACATTCCGGACTCGGCCACCGTCGTCGCGGCCGGGGACCTGCTCGCCAGCGAATTCGGCGCCGAGCTGGTGATCCTCAACCTGCGGGACGGCGTGTACTACGGGATGGAGGACGTCGGCGCGCGCGTCTGGAGCCTCTTGCAACGACCCGTCACGGTCTCCGCCATCCGCGAGACGCTGGTCGCGGAATACGACGTCGAGCCGGCCCGCTGCGGGCGGGACGTGCGGGCACTGCTCCAGGATCTGGCCGCGCGCGCCCTGATCGAGGTCCGGGAGAGCGGTGATGGCGCTGTGGCGTAAGCTTCGCACCCTGAGCGCCGCCGACCGCCGCCTCCTCGCGGAAGCGGGGCTGCTGCTCGTGCTCACCCGGATCGGGCTCTGGCTCCTTCCCTACCCGAAGCTCCGGCGAGTGCTGGACCGGGCCCACCCTTCGGGGCGGGAACCGCCCCGCGAGTTCCCCAATCGCGTCTCCTGGGCGGTCACCGCCGTCGCGCGCAGGCTTCCGGGAATGACCTGCCTGGTTCAGAGTCTCACCGCACACGCCCTGCTGCACCGCCGGGGATATCGCGCCGATCTGCGCATCGGCGTCCATGAGCGCGCCAGCCACGCCGCGAGACCCCTCGAGGCCCATGCCTGGGTCGAGTGTGAGGGCCGCGTCGTGGTGGGGAAGGTCCAGAACCTGGCCGACTACACGGTTCTGACCCCGACCGCGCCGCCAGCTTCTCCCGCCACGCCAGACCCCTCATGACCGCGGTGCTGCCCGCACACCTGGCCGACGGTCTCGCGGCGGTGCTCCGCGGCGAACGGGTCTCCTGGCGCTCGCTCGGCGTGGAACCGGCCGATCTGCTCGCGGTCTGTGCCGAGGAAGATCTCACCGGCCTGGTGCATCATCAGCTGGGCAACCTACCGGAAATCGGCTGGCCGCAGAGCCTCCGCGACAGCCTGACGCGCGAAGCCCGAGCGGGAGCGACGCGGGAGCTCCTCCGTCGCAGAGAACTGGTCACGGTGCTCGACGCCCTCGCGGCGCGAGATATCCACCCGATCCTGCTGAAGGGCACGCCGCTCGCGTACACGGTCTACGAGGCCCCGAGCCTCCGGCCCCGCAGCGACACCGACCTTCTGATATCGCGGGAGCAGACCGATACCGTCCGCCGCGTCATGACTGGGATCGGCTACTCGGCCACGAACTACTGCGACGGCGAGTTCCTGTTTTGCCAGTTTGAGCTTGGAAAAGAGGACGCGTTCGGCGTCGGTCACGCCTTCGATTTCCACTGGAAGATCAGCACCCAGTCCGCCTTCGCCGATCTCCTCAGCTATGACGAGCTCTCAGGTGACGCGACGCCCGTCCCCGCGCTCGGCGCCCACGCGCGCACCGCCGGAGCCGTCCACGCGCTGCTCCTGGCCTGCGTTCATCCGGTGATGCACCACCGAAACGTCGAGCGGCTCGTCTGGATCTACGACATCCACCTGCTCGCTGCACGGCTCTCGCGCGCCGAGTTCGACCGCCTCGCGGAGCTGGCAGTGCGCAAGGGCGTCGCCGCGATCTGTGCGCACCAGTTGGCGCTCGCCCGCTCGCGGCTCGGCACCCCCGTGCCCGACGAGGTGATCGCCGCCCTTGCCGCGCCCGGGCGTGAGGCCGAGCGATCGGCTTCCTACCTGGAGCCTGAGCGGCGGTGGAACGACGAGCTCCTGTCGAATGTCCGGGGATTGCCCCGCTGGACCGATCGCCTCCGCCTGTTGAAGGAAGTCGCGTTTCCCGCGCCAGGCTACATGCTCCGGGCCTACGGGTTGGACGGAGCCGCCTTCGGAAGCGCCCTGCTCCCCGCCCTCTACGTCCACCGCGGCGTGCGGGGCATCTGGAAAGTGTTGCGCAACCGCAAATAGCCCTGCCCGGCGAGCCCGCTCGCCGACCCGGTCGATTGCCGCCGCGACCGTGACAAAACCCGCTATTCCCGGTCATAGAGGCGATGGGCATGCGATCGTGTCTTTCGGGCTGATCCTCGGCGAACGTCCTTGGCCCGAATAGTTGGAACGGCACCAGTGGAGAAACTCCGAATCGGCGCCGGTTCAGCGCCGGCGCCCGCCGTGCTAGAAGAGGTGGGCGATCCGCTCGCGGAGGGCCGACAGCGGCCCGCGGCCCGTGGGCTGGTCCTTGCGGTAGTAGTAGTTGTAGTACTGGTCGCGCGTCTGCTGCACGCCGTTCAAGACCGAGCCGGCGACGCGGGCCTGGACGCGGCGCAACTGGCCGAGCGCGCGCTGGGCGGCGACCTCCTCCGTCTCGCCGGAGCGCAGGACCAGGATGACGGCGTCGGCCGAGGCGCCGAGCACGGCCGCGTCGGTCACGGCGAGCGTGGGCGGCAAGTCGAAGATCACCGTGTCATACTGGGTGCGCAGTTGCTCCAGGAGGCGGTGCATCGCCGCCGAGCCGAGCAGCTCCGACGGGTTCGGCGGCAGCGTGCCGGCCGGCAGGATATCGAGCTTCGGGATCACGTTGGGCCTGATGGCCTCGCGCAGCTGCGCGTTGCCGACCAGCACGTCCGTGAGCCCCGGCTCCTGCACCAGGTTGAAGGCGCGGTGAATCTGGGGACGGCGCAGGTCCGCGTCCACCAGGAGCGTCGTGGTGCCTTGCTGCGCGAGCGTGACCGCCAGGTTCGCCGCGGTCGTGCTCTTTCCCTCGCCCGGTCCCGGGCTGGTGGCACAGATGAGCTGTAGCGCCCGCTGTTCGGCATTCACGAAGGTGACGTTGGTGCGGAGCGCCCGGTAAGCCTCGCTGGACGGATCGTCGGGGCTGGCCAGCGACACCAGGTGGATCGCGCCTCGGCGTCGACCGTCCTTGCGGAGGCCACCGGCCGAGCGTGTCTCGAGCGGGATCAGGCCGAGGACCGGTATCTCCAGCGCGCGCTCGACGTCCGCCGCGGTCTTGATCGTCTGGTCCAGGTACTCGAGGAAGAACGCGGCCACGATCCCGAGGAAGAGCCCGACGAGCAGCCCGATCATCAGCTTCTGGCGGGTGCCGATGCCGATCCGCGTGGCCACAGTCGCGGTCTCCACGATCTGGATGTAGGGCGAGATCGTGGCCGCGGAGATGCGCGCGGCTTCCAGCTGCGAGAGCAGGTACTTGTAGGTGTCGTTCTGGAGCTCGACCTCGAGCGTGAGTTGCGCGAAACGCGTTTCCTTGCCGGGATAGGTCCCCAGCCGTTGCCGAAGGTTGGCGACGTTCTGGTCGAGTGACGCGATGTTCGCCTGGATGCCGCGCACCGTGGCGTGGGCTGCCTCGCGAAGCGCGGCCGCCGCCTGCGTGATGCGCTGGTCCATCGCCTGGACCTGCGGGTTGCTCTCCCTGAGGCCGAGCGAGCCCGCGACCAGCGTGCGGCGGTCGTCGTAGAGCTTGAGGAGGTTCTGTATCTGGAAGGTCATCGCGGCGTTGTTCGCGATGCCCGTGACCGAGGCGAGGCGATTCAGCGTCTCGAGGGTGACCTGAGCCTCCGGCCCCATGATTCCCTGGAGCGTCGACAGGTCGACCCGCAGTCGCTCCTTCTCGTGGTCGAAGCCCTGGATGGAGTTGATGATCGCGACCTCTTCGGCCGAGAAGTCGGTCGTGTGCTCCGACTCCTTGTAGGACTGCACTCCGGTGAGGGCCGAGAGGTAGCGCTCGCGCGCGTCGTCAACCCGCTCGCTGATATAGCGGAGGCGCTGGCTGGCTACCTCCCGAATGCGGTCGGCCCCGTAGTTCTGGAGCGCAATCAGCGCCTCATTGAGGACATCGGGCACCAGCGAAGGATCTGTGCCGGTGTAGGTCACGTTGACGACGTTGGTGCTGGGTTGGACCGCGAAGCTGACTCCGCCGCGCACCGCGTCGGCGGCGGAGACGCGCGCCCAGATCGAGAAGTGGACGGTGTAGGGCTCTCCCTCGTACTCTCGCACCTTGAAGCTGAAGCCGGGGCCGACGGCCGGGGTGTCTAAGCCGCCGGACGCCACCAGTTGCTGCCGGGAGTCGCGCACCTCGTAGCCGCGCGGGCCGAGGATGCGGAGCGCGAAGCTGTCGGGGCGGGCCAGGGAATCCACCTGGACGTCGTACAGGACGTCGTTGCGCCGCACGTCGGGGTCGTCGATCTGGAGCCGCAGGCCGACGTTGTTCACCACGGAGAGCGCGAGCGACTGGGTAGAGAGGACGAGCGCCTCGGAGAGCACGGGGTCGGTCCTGAGGGCCAGCTCCTCGACGTCGATGTCGTCGAGCCGGGCCATGACCTGTTTCTTGGAATTGACCTGGACGGTGGCCGAGGACTGGTAGCGCGGGACCGCTTTACTGCTGGCGTAGTACGTAGCGAAGACCACCAGCACCGTCAGGAATACAACGACCTTCCAATGCGCGAAGAGCACCTGGGCGAGATCGCGCAGGTGCAACTGGCGCTCGCCGCCAAGGCCGTAACGTCCTCTAGGTACCAGGCTCAGGGTCTCCTCCGGTCGGTCT
>JAUYOW010000147.1 GCA_030697825.1 Gemmatimonadales bacterium
GGTGCGGGAGTATGGAGCGGAGTTGATGGGCGAGAGGTATTGCGGGCTGTATGAAGAGGCGATGGGGTGAGTAGGGTGAGTAAGGGTGAGTAAGGGAAGTAAGGGGAGTAAGGGAAGTAAGGGGAGTAAGGGGAGTAAGGGGAGTAAGGGGAGTAAGGGGAGAGAGGGGAGAGAGGGGAGAGAGGGTCTTACGCCGAGGGGCGGGGGAGGCGGCGGCGCGATTCTTCCGGCCTGACGGGCACCGACAGGAAGTGTGACGCCGCGAGCACGCCGACGAAGGCCGCGTGCCGCAGATTGAGGAACGCGCGCCGCATCATCGCGAAGACTCCCGTGCCCGGCTCGGCTTCGGGGATGACACGGAGGGTGCGCTCGATGAGGGGGCCCCAGCCTCCGAAGCGCCGGGCGCGGTCGAGGCTCGCGCCCCACGCGATGGCCTCGGCGATCCGCTCGGTGCGCCAGTGCCGCCGGCCGAGCGAGTCGCGCCACCGGGCGAGCCTCAGGTAGCGCGGCTGCGGGGACGGCTCCACTTCCGCGGCCAGAGCGGGCGAGAGGCTCGCCGCGTCCGCGATGGCCTCGAGGAGTGGCTCCGGACGCGGGTCCTCGCGCAGCCGGGCGGTGACCTCCGCGAGCGTGAAGCCCGTGGTACGCGCGCAGAGGGCGAGGTCGAGCGCGGCGCGCAGCGAGCCGGACGACCAGGCGTGGTTGCGCGCGTCGTGCAGCAGGAAGTGCCAGAACAGGTCCGCCGTGGCCGGGACCAGCAGGCCGGCCATCGCGCCGGGCTGCGCGCGAGCGAACCATTCATCGGCCGCCGCGGCGCGTCCCCAGCGCGACGGGCCGAGCCGCCAGTGCAGCTCCACCACGCGGCCGTCGGGGCTCGCGAAAGTCTCGTGGTATGGCCGAAACACTTCGGGCCCTTGGGGATCCCGGGCATAGCCGCGCCCGTACTCGAGCGACTCCAGTATCCATGCGGCCGGCTCGACCTGCGATTCGGGGACCAGGATGTCGATGTCGCTCATCCAGCGGATGCCGGGCGCGGGAGCGACGTTCGCGGCGAGCAGTGCCGAGCCCTTGAGGGCGATGGCGGGGATGCCCATCGCCTCGAACTCCGCGCCGAGGCGCAGGAGGTCCGCGGAGAGTTGAACGCTTTGCTGGCGCGCTTCCTCGAAGGCGTCGGCGGCGACGATGTCGAGGGCGGGCGGCGCGACGTGGCGCAGGTCGAGCGTGGCGAGCGCCCAGCCCACCGCCGCGCCGATGCCGTCCCAGGTGATCGCCGCGATCCAGGAATCGTCCGGCGCCTCCGCCGCGGCCCAGCGGTCCACCAGCTGAGCGGCCGCGGGCCCGCCGTCCAGGGCCATGCGCAGGGTGCGCGCGAGGAGCCGGCGGATCTGTACCGGGTTCAGCGCGGGCATAGAAAAACACCCCCGTCCAACCGGCGGGGGCGTGGGCAGTGGGCGGTGAGGGACTCGAACCCCCGACCTCTGGTATGTGAGACCAGCGCTCTAACCAGCTGAGCTAACCACCCTTTCGCTGTGGCCGTCGCGCGGCGACGGCTGCAAAGATAGAAGCGCCGCGAGGCGCGCGCCACCGAGGCCCCGCTCTCTGCGATTGCGCCCGTGCGGTCCGCCCCTAAGCTTCGCCCGAGACCACCGGGAGGTCCACGTGCCGACGAGCTACGCCCGCTCGATATCGCCGATCCTCGAAATCGTCCTGCAGCTGCGACCCGCCAGCGTGCTGGACGTCGGCACCGGCAGCGGCAAGTTCGGCGCCCTGTGCCGCGAGTACCTCGACCAGTGGCTGGGTGGATCGCTGCAGCGACGCGCACGCATCGACGGCATCGAGGCCCACGCGCCGTACGTGACCGCTCTGCATCGGGCGGTCTACGACGAGGTGCTCATCGGCGACGCGGCGGAGATCGTGCGGCGTCTCGGCCGGCGGTACGATCTCGCTCTGCTCATCGACGTCTTCGAGCACCTGGAGCCGGCGCGGGGACGCCGCCTCCTCGCCGACCTCGCGCCGAACGCGGCGAGCGTCCTCGTCTCCGTTCCCGTGAGCTTCTGGCCCCAGGGTGCCGAGTTCGGCAACGAGTTCGAGCGGCACCGCGCTCACTACTCGCCGCGCTCGCTGCGCGAGCTCGGGTTCCGACAGGTCTGGCGGGTGCATGGGAGCTACCTTGCGCTGCGGTCTGCCACGCCGGTCAGGCTCCGCGGTCTCTTCCTGCGCTATGCGCTCGACGGACTGCCCCCGGTCTGGCTCCACGAGCTCTGGCGGCGCCTGATGCGGAGGGATGTAGGCGCGGGTGGCACGCCTGAGGGAGCGCAGGCATGAATGGGCCCTGCAGGGCTCGAACCTGCGACCAACGGATTATGAGTCCGCCGCTCTAACCAGCTGAGCTAAGGGCCCGGGACTCGCGCAATCTCGCGTCGCCCGCGAAACGGGTCAAGCAACACCTGGGCCGATCGGTCAGGCCGTCGGAGCTCGACATGCCGATTCCAGGATGGGCACGAGCACGGCGAGATGTTCCTCCATGCCGAAGCGCCTCGCCATCCGCCATGCCCCGAGGCGCAGCCGCGCGTGGTGCGCGGGGTCCGCGAGCGCGCGGACGATCGCGTCGGCGAGGCCGGCCGGCGTAGGCGGCTCGCCGGGAGCGAGTTCACCCGATTCGCCGGGAACGAGCCAGTCGGGAATGCCGCCGACCTCGTACGCCACGGCGGGAAGCCCCACGCAGCCCGCCTCGATGCCCACCAGCCCGAACGGTTCGGGCCAGAGACTGGGTACCACCAGCAGGTCCGCCGACCGGAACAGCTCCAGCCGCTGGTCGTCCTCCACCCACCCGAGGAACTCGGTGGTGACGCCGCGCCGCGCGGCAAGCGAACGCCAGCGTTCGAGCTCCGGACCGGTGCCCGCCACGAGCAGCGACAGCCGGCGCCCGAGCGCAGCCTCCGCCACCGGGAGCGCCTCGATCGCGTGGTCGCCACCCTTGAGCTTGGTGAGCCGTCCTAGCAGCAGCACCCGCCCGCTCGAGGGACGGGCTGCGGGCGGGTGCACATCCGGCGTGACCGACGTGGTCGGCAGCGGCACAAGATGCAGCTGTTCGGGGGCGACCCCGTGCCGGGAGAACTCGGACACCATGTGTCGGCTCGCCACGAGCACCGAGCGGAAGCGCGGGAGCAGCGCGAGCCGGGCGGCCTCGCGCCGGTACATGCCCGCCAGGGTGAGGGGGTTCAGTCCGCCGCAGCGGCGCGCGTAGTTGATCGGCAGGCACGCCGGTCCGAACGTCCGGTGACACATCTCGACGCCGGGGAACGCGTGCCTCTTGGTGCCGGTCGCGCAGGTTCCGTAGTAGCCGTGCGCGAAGAGGATGGCGGGGAAACGCTCGGCGAGGCCCGCTTCCAGCGCGCTGGAGAGGAGACCCTGCACGTAGACGACGTCGGGCTCCCACGCGGCTACTTGCCGCAGGCAGGCCGCCACATCGTCGCCGGCACACCAGCGCTGGCTGACCGGCCCGGTCGCGTCGATCGTCGGCTCGCCCGGGTGCTCGGATCGCTCGTACAGGAATCCTATTTGGTGGCCGCGCTCCGCGAGCCGCGGGATGAGGCTTCCGACGTACTGTTCCATGCCGCCGACGATCTGGCGGTAAGCGGTAGCGATCGCGACGCGCAAGGCGGTCACGCGGCAGCCATCGGAGGGCGCAAGTAGTCAGCTCCCGCCCGCGACGGGCTCCAGCGCGACGATCCCGTACTCGCCCAGCGCGTCGCGCTGTCCGGTGAGGGGGACCGGCCGCAGCTCGAGTTCAGCGAGCAGCGACTCCAGTTCCGCGCGCGAGGTGCCGGAGGCTGCCCACAGCGTTGGGTGCATCTCGACGATCAGCCTCAGGCGGCCCCGTCCGGATCCGATCGTATCCCGCGCTCCGCGCAGCGCCGCCACCTCGTAGCCCTCGATGTCGAGGACGATCCAGTCAGGCGCGATCCGCTCGCCCGCGCAGAACGTGTCGAGCGTCGTCACCGGCACGGTGATGGGTGTGCCGCCGGGAAGGTCGGGATTCTCCACGCCCAGGCGGCTGTAACCCTCGATGCCCGCTGCGTTGAACGTCGCTTCGCCGGCCGCGTCGCTGATCGCCGCCCCGACGACCGTAACCCGGTGCGCGAACCCGTTCAGCGCGACGTGCTTCTCCAGCACGGCCCTCGCCGCGGGGTTCGGCTCGAAGGCGAACACCCGTCCCCGCGGGCCGACCCACTCGGCCAGGCACAACGCGTAGATGCCCAGGTTGGCGCCAACGTCGAGCACGACCGACCCCGGCTGCACACGCTCCCGGAGGAAGGCGTGGACCAGCGGGTCGTACTCGGGCTGGAAGTACTGCCGCAGGAAGGGATCGATCCGGTAGCGCTCGCGACCGTTGACCGTCCACCAGATGCCGCGGCCGAACGTCGCGACGTGCAGCGCCCAGTTGTACGCGGGCCGCAGCGCGCGAATGACCGCGCTCTCCCGGCCCAGCCTTCCGCTTACCGCGCGGGCGAGCCGCCGGACGGCGCTCACGCTGACCTCGCCGAGCCGAACGACGCGCCCGCGGTCCGCACGCCCAGCTTGAGCAGCGCGAACGCGAAGCCGCGGCGCAGAGTGAGCGGGAGGCTGGCTGGCGGCAGGCGCCGCCACCAGGTGCGGCGCGGGCGTGAACGCTCCGTGCGGATCGTCTCGTCCCAGCGTTGATGGAACAACTGGCCCTTGGGCAGCACCATCGCCTTGTGCTTCTCGGACACCATGCGGCCGAGGGTGCTGCTCCCCAGGTGCGTGAACGCCCCCAGGCGCTCGTAGCCGTGCGTGGCCACCTTCCAGCCGCCCTGCGCGCGGACGCGGTAGCAGAGGTCCGCCTCGTCCCATTCGATCGGCGCGAAGGCCTCGTCGAGCGGGCCGACCTTGTCCAGGCACGCGCGGCGCACCATCCACGGCCGCACCACGATGTCCACCTCGGCGAGGCGGAACCAGTTGAGAGCGAGGCCCGGGCCCAGCGTGCTTACCAGGTGCTTCGGGTCGTGAAGATGCTCCCACTGCGTGATCGGGTACGCGAGTGGGAAACAGTACAGCCCGCGGATCAGGCTGAGGAGGCCGAGCTCCGGGTACGCGCGAAAGGTCGCGAGCAGCTCGGGCACGAGCCAGTGGACCTCGAGGAACATGTCGTCGTCCCAGACCAGGAACAGCGGTGCGCGCGCCTCGCGGAAGCCGCGATTGTTGCACTTGAGCTGGTTGACGTTGTCTTCGTGGAACCAGCGCAGGAACCGCGCGCCCCACGGCGTCGCCGCGACCTCGCGCAGGTACCCCACGGTGCCGTCGAGACAGCCGTCCTCGATGACGAGCAGCTCCACCGGCTGAGCCGCGGCGTACCGTTGCCAGCTCTCCAGGCAGCGCCGCAGCACGGCGACGTTGTTGTAGGTCGGGATGATCACCGAGAGCGCGGGGTCGGGTGCCTCAGCCATCTCAGAAGGTACCCTGCCGGATCTCCTCGCTGATCCACGCGATCACCTCGTCGAGCATCGTGTCGAGCGAGGTGGAGGGCGCGAACCCCAGGACCTCGCGCGCCTTCCTGGTGTCCGGGACGCGCCTCTGCACGTCGTGACGGAACGGCTCGTCGCTCACCCAGCGGAACGGCTTCTGCCCGTGGTGGATCTTCTCCCAGACCAGCTCGGCAAGCTCGAGCACGGTCGTGGACCGGTCGTTGGAGATGTTGAAGTCCTCGTTCAGCGCCAGCTCGCTCTCCATCGCGATGCGGACGCCGCGCGCGATGTCTCCGCCGTAGGTGTAGTGTCGCACCTGCTTGCCGTCGCCCAGTAGGTGGAGCGGGTCCTGGCCCTTCAAGACCTTCTGCACCAAGTCCGGGACGACGTGCGACAGCGCGAGCTCCACGTTGCCGCTCTTCACGGCCCGGCCGCCCACCGCCTTCCGTTCTCCGATCCCGACGCAGTTGAACGGTCGCACTATCGTGTACGGCAACGAGTACTGGTCCCAAGCGGCCCGCGCGAAGTACTCGCAGGCCAGCTTCTGGAATCCGTACGAGCTGGAAGGCGGCGGGCAGGCATGCTCGTGGCCTTCGGGGGTCGGGAAGACGGTCGCATTCTCGAAGACCATGCTGCTGGACATGACCGTGATCTTCTTGAGGCGGCGCTCGCGGTGCGCCCAGATCGCCGCGTCGAAGGTCGCCGCGACGATGCGCTCGTTGTCCGCGAGGAGGTCGTAGGCGAACTGGTGGAAGTAGGAGATGCCTCCGATGCGCGCCGCACCGGCCACCAGGTGATCGCAGTCGGCCACGAGCTCCTTGAGCAGCGCCGGGTCGCGGCAGTCGCCCTGGCGGAAGGTGTAGCGCGGGTGCGCGTCGTAGCTGCGCGCCACGCGGCCGTACTTGGAGTGGTTGTCCACGCCGGCCACGTCGTAGCCGTGGTCGAGAAGCTCTTGAACCAGGTAGCCGCCGATGAACCCGGACGAGCCGGTGACGAGTACGCGGACCGGTCGCTCGCTCACACCAGGTACCCCCGCCCGAGCAGGTTCCAGACATCGACCACGGTCTTGCCGTCGGGCACCGCGAGGCCGCGGTACTCGGGGTGCGGCGCCCCGATGAACACCACGTCCGATTCCGCGAGGACACTTTCCAGCGGCACGAGGTCCTGGTCCTTCACGTGCGGGTCCGAGCAGAGCACGCGCGCCGCCTCGGCTCGGAGGATGTTCTTGAGCTTGTAGGAGAGACTGCTCCGCTTGTCGTCGCTCCCGGCCTTGAACGCCATGCCGAGGATGCCCGCGGTCTTTTCCGTCAGCGTGGTCTTCGCCTTCACCTGCTGCACCAGGAAGTCGGGCAGTCCTTCGTTGATCAGCATCGCGGCGTGGCCGAGGTAGAACTGGTTGTGGCCGAACGCGGCGAGCTGCATCGTGTCCTTGAAGAGGCAGGGCCCCGCCGCGAACCCCGGTCCCGGCATCCCGGCCAGGCGCGGATAATTGAACCGGCTGCCCTCGAGGATGCGGTGGAAATCCAGCCCCGCGCTCTGCGCCATCATGAAGAACTGGTTCGCGGTCGCGAACTGGACGTAGCGCCACGCATTGGTGAGCAGCTTGGCCAGCTCCGCCTCCATGGGCTGCATCTCGACGAGATCACTCGTGAAGAGCCCGAAAAGCTCTCGCGCCTCGGCGAGCCCCCGCTCGTCGAAGGCGCTCACGATCTGCGGCAGCTCGGCGAACTCGCGCAGGCTGTGGCCCTGCGCGACGCGCTCGGGGCAGAACGCCACGCTTATGTCCAGCCCCTGGTCCCGAACCCACCGCTGCACCCGTGCACTCGTTCCGGGGAAGACCGTGCTGCGCAGCACCAACAGCTGCCCGTCGCGCAACGAGGGGCGGCACGCTTCGAGGGCGCGCGGAATGGCGTCGAGCGCGGGGTTCAGGTGGTCGTCGACCGGAGTGCCGATGATGAGGATGAGCGCGCGGCACGACGCGAGCGCTTCAGCCCGGTGCGTGCACTCGAGCCGGCCCGCTTTCAGGACGCGCGCGAGCATCTCCGGCGCGCCCTGCTCCTCGAAGGGCATTGACCCGCCGGCCACCAGGGCCAGCGCGCGCTGGTCGATGTCGTAGATGACGGTGCGCCGGCCCTTGTCGGCGAAGTTGAGCGCCAGCGGCAGGCCTACGTGGCCGCAGCCGCCGATCACCCCAACGTCCCTATCGAATGCAGTCGTCATGTCGTCATCCAATATGCGTGGCCAGGGCGTCCCCGCCACGGCGGCGCAGGGTGAGCGCGATCCCCGCGGCAAGGACGCCGGCGCCGGCGACGTGCATGAGCAAGGTGGCCGCGGCGCTCCCCATCGCGCCGTACCGCGGTATCCAGAGCAGGTCGCCGCCAAGGTTCACCGCGAACTCGACCACCCCGACCATCGCCACCAGGCGGGTGTGACCGAGCCGCAGCCCGACCGGCACGAGCAGCAGGTTCACCGACCCGATGACGTTGGCCGCGAGCAGGACGCGCAACACGCCGGCGGCGGACGTGTACCGCGTGCCGTAGAGGACTTCGACGATCCACGGGGCCAGCCAGATGCCGGCGGCGGCCGCCGCCGCCAGCACCAGGGCCCCGTTCCGCACCAGGCGAAGATAGCGCTTCAGCTGCTGGTGCTCGATGATCGCCGTGGCGTAGGGAAGCGCCACCGACCACGCGGCGCCCGACGCGAGCAGCAGCACTCCCGAGACCCGCGCCGCCGCGTTCCATATCCCGGTTTCCGTGACGCCTGACAGCGCGGATAGCAGCAGCGTGTCGCTCTGCCCGACCAGGGCGTACGCCACCGCCGGGACCGCCATCCACACCGAAAAGGTGAGCCATTCCCCGGGCGGCTTCCGGAGGATGGGAGGCCAAAGAGGTACGGTGCGGTGGGAGGTCCAGTACATCGCCCCCGCCTCGGCGGCGACGGCGATCAGGGTCACCGCGAGCGCGGCGGTGATCGTGAGGCCGCCGGCAACGGCGAGCGTGGCGTAGGTCGCGAGCCGCGCCGCGGCGAGTCCCGAGCGGGTGACCGCGAGCGAGCGCTGGTCGCGCACGACCTGTAGGACGGAGACGTAGTGGGCGCCCGCCGCCATCGCGACGCCGCACGCCGCCGCCGCGGCGGCCAGCCAGGGCATGCCCGGGGGGAGTTGGAGCGATGGCAGGATCCACCGGCCCGCGAGTGTCACCCCGAGCGCGATCGTGAGGGCGACGCCGACGCGCAGGCCCAGGAAGATCGTGTGGAGATGCCGGATGTCGCGGCCGCCCATGATCTCGGGGCTGCCGAGCCGCACGAAGGCGACGGAGAACCCTAGGTCCGAGAGGCCGGCGACGGTGAACACGATGGCGAGGGCGACGGCGACCGTGCCGAATCCTGCGGGGCCGAGGCTGCGCGCGAGCAGGATGGTGGTACCGACCCCGAGCGCGGCGGTGGCGACGGTGCCCGCGAGCGACCAGCCGGCGTCGCGGGCGCCCCGGCGGGCGGTGAACGCCAGCAGGGACTGGAGCCACGCGCCTCGGGGGGCGCCGGGCGGGGGCGGGGGCGCCGCTACAGCACTCCCCCCCGCCGGAACATCCCCACTTCGTCGAACCGCCGCTCGTACAGCTCGAGCACCTCTTCGCGCGTGACGACGGCGACGCCCGCCTTGCCCACCTCGATGCCGGCGGCGTAGTTCGCGAGCACCGTCGCCTCGCGCATGGTCGCTCCCGCGGCTAGCGCCGTGCCGACCCACGCTGTGACCGTGTCGCCCGCGCCGGAAACGTCGTACACCTCGCGCGCGTGGGTAGGGAATCGCGTTATGGCGCCGTCCTTGGCGAGCAGCGCCATGCCTTGCGGCCCCAGCGTGAGGAGGAGGTTGTCCACCTCGAGTTGCGCCATCACCATGGGCAGCGCATCGGCGTGCTCCAGGTCCACGGCGGCGCCGAGGGCCGCTTCCAGTTCGCGCCGGTTAGGCTTGAAGACGGTGGCGCCCTTGTAGTTGAAGAAATGCTTGTACTTGGGGTCCACGACCGACGGGATGCCGCGCTTGCGTGCTCCCTGGAGTGCCGCCTCGATGACGGTCGGCGCCAGGGTGCCCTTGTTGTAGTCCTCGAGCAGGATCGCGTCGGCGTTCTTGAGGGCGCGCTTGAGCCGGTCCTTCAGCTCCTCCAGCGCTTCGCCGTCGAGGAGCGTGTCCTCTTCTTCGTCGATCCGCACCAGCTGCTGGCTGCGCGCCACGACGCGCGTCTTGGACGTGGTGGGCCGCGCGGTCACTACGATGACGCCGTCGTCGCGGATCCCCGCGGCCGCCAGCTCGGTACGCAGCTGCTCACCACGCTGGTCGTCCCCGATCGCGCCGACGAACGTGACCTCCGCGCCGATCGCGGCCACGTTGGCCGCCACGTTCGCGGCCCCGCCGAGGGCGTACCGCCGCTCCTGCACCGTGACGACCGGGACCGGCGCCTCGGGGGAAATGCGCTCCACGTCCCCGATGAGATAGATGTCGAGCATGGCGTCGCCGACCACGACGATGCGGCGGCCCTTCATTGCGTCCAGCAGGGCGATGATGCGCTCGCGAACGATCACGACGGGCGCTCCAGCAGGTTGCCCACGAGTTCGCCGATGGCCAGCGAGCACGTGAGTCCGGGCGATTCGATGCCGATCAGGTTGACCCAGCCTGGACGGCCACTATCCGACTCTTCACTGATCACGAAGTCACGGAAGCCTTCGCCGGGCCCCTGCAGCTTGGGCCGGATGCCGGCCAGATCGGGCGAGAGATCCTCCGGCTCCAGGCCTTCGAGATACCGCGATGCCGCCGCGTGAAACGTCTCGCGCAAACCCTCGGCGACCCCGTAGTCCTGCACCCGAGCGGAAAGGTACTCGACGTCGGGACCCAGCCGGATACCGCCTGCCAGGTCCAGCGTCACGTGGATCCCCAGCCCGGCCGGTTGCGGCGTCGGGTAGATGAGGTGGCTCGCCAGGTGCCGCTTCCGCGGGTGCACCCGAAAATAATGCCCCCGCGCGAAGTGCACCCGGTAGCCGCACGCCTCCACGTCGAACCCCGCGAGCGCGGCGACCCGGTCCGCTTCCAGGCCCGCCGAGTTGACCACCCAGCGCGCCGTGACCGCGGTGCAGGCGCCATCGTTTGCGCGCGCGGTCAGCCGATACCCGCCCTCCATGGCATCGACCCCGGCGAGCGTGTGCCGCCAGGCCACCGTGCACCCATGGCCTCCGGCGTCGGCGAGCAGGCTGGCCATGAATGCGTGCGAGTCGACGATCCCTGTGTCCGGCGACCAGAGCGCGGCCGTCGCCCGCACCCGGGGCTCGAGGGTGCGGGTCTCCACGGCCGACAGCGTACGGAGCGATCGCACCCCGTTGGCTTCGGCGCGTCGCCCGATCTCGTCGAGCCTCGGCTCCTCGTCGCTCGAGGTTGCGACGATGAGCTTGCCGATCCGGCGGTGCGGCACGTCGTGCGTCTCACACCAGGCGTAGAGGCTGCGGTTGCCGCTCGCACACAGCGTGGCCTTGAGGCTGCCGGGTGGGTAGTAGATGCCGGCGTGCACGACCTCGCTGTTCCGGCTGCTCGTTTCCACCCCGAAGCGCTCGTGCCGCTCCACGACTATCACCTCGTGCCCGCGCGCGGCGAGCTCCCGGGCGCACGCGAGGCCGATGACCCCGGCGCCGATGACCATGGCGTCAACGTCCATGCCAAGCGCCGCGCGGTGGCCCGTCAACCGGCTCGGCCGCGCCCATCCGCGTTACCAGCGCAGCGCTCCGGACAGCCGCCGGCGCAGCTCGACCCGCACCCTCCACACCCACCGGCCGTCGCTCGCGCCGTCCACGTGCTCCGCATTGCGGACGAAGTGCCGCCCGATCTCCGCGCTCAGGCTCGCGCCATCGCGGGGCGTCCACGCCACCTGGCCGGCCACGCGCGCCGTGCGTTCCACCACGCCTTCGAAGAGCGTGGGGGTCGTGGCGAACAGCGACTCGGCGGGGTAGCGCACCCGGAAGTCCCCTTCGCCCTGGCGCAGCCACGTCAGCTCCGCGCCGACCAGCAGGCGCGGCGCGGCGATCGCCGTGACCCGGGCCGTGGCCTGGTCGTAGTCGGCGTAGCTCCGCCCGATGCCGACGCCCCGGAGCGTGTACTGCTCCTCGTTCGCGGGGGTACGGTAGGCCAGGTTCGTCACCCGCGTGTAGAAGGCCGACCAGCTCACGGCTCCGCCGCCGGCTCCGCCGGACGCCGAGAGCGTGTAGCCGTACCCGTTAGGCTCCTTGTCGCCCTGCGCCTTCTCGTCCACCTGTGCGTCATCTAGGTAGAGCTGCGCGAACAACCTCACGCTGCCGCCCGCCTGCCACGAGACGTCCGCGCCCAGCAGCGCGTTGGAGGTCGGCACGTCGTTGTATTGGGCCAGCAGGAAAAGGTTGAGGGGGTTGACGTACCACGGCTCGAAGGAGCGGGGGATCCCCCCCGTCTGGGCGTAGAGCGCGGCCTCGGAGAGAGAGAACGCGAAACGGGAAGACGGCTGGACCACCAGTCTATGGAGCGACAGGTAGCGGTTCACCGGCTGGATCGTGTTGAACAGCGGCAGCGGGTCCAGTTGGGTGGCCAGAAGTTCGAGCCGGAGCCGCCGCGGGCCCAGGCGCAGCATCAGGTGGTCGAAGGCGTACGGGCTGGTTGAGAGCAGCAGGCCCTCGACCTCGGGAGATCCCCAGTTGCGGTCCATGATGCCGAAGAACAGGTCGGCGTAACGCCACGACGCGGTGAGGTACGCCTCGTCGTTCCGCCCCGCCACGATGCGGTCCTTCTTGCCCGTGTAGTCGGGATCGAACCTGAGGCGGTTGTCGATGCGCGGATGGGTCACGAGCGCGAAGTGCGGCAGCTCGAGCGATGCCGAGAGACCGGCCTGCGGGTAGATGCCGGTCGAGTCGGCGGAGGGGCGCAGCGCCCACCGCCGTGCATCCGACGCGCCGAGCGCACCCACACTGGCGTCCAGCGTCCAGCGCACGGTGTCGGCGCCGTCATCCAGCTCGTGCGCGAGTTCGCGGAGCATGCTCAGCGCCGACGCGCCGACGGCCGTCGTGTCCACCGCGGCGATCGCCCGCGCCACGTCGGCGCGGCGGAGCGGCCGGGTGAGCGGATCCAGCCCGCGAAGGACGCCGGCCCGCGACAGGTGGTCTACGTAGGGTGTTGCCCAGGAAGACATGGGCAGGTAGCGGTTGCTTTCGACCTGGGCCGCCAGTGGCGCGGCGCCTGCCGCAACGAACGCGGTGACGAGGAGAACGCGCATCGGCCGAATATAGGGCAGGCGCCGCGGGGCAGACAGACCGCGGCCGCCGGAGAGACGCCGCCCCCTCCCACCGGTTAGCTTTCCCCCGACATGACCTCCACCGTTGACGCCGTCCGAGGCCACGTAGTCGAGTCGCGCCACCGGGTCTCCATCGCGGTCGTTTCGAGCGACGGGGCACTGGTCGCGCGGAGCGGCGATCCCGGCCTCGTGACCTTCTGGCGCTCCGCGGCCAAGCTTTTCCAGGCGATCCCGCTCGTGTCCGACGGCGCGGCCGACGCCCTGGGCGTGGACGACGAGGAGCTGGCCCTCGCCTGCGCCTCGCACAACGGCGAGGCCAGGCACGTGGAAGTGGCGCGGAGCTTCCTGGGCCGCTCCGGATCGAACGAGGGCGATCTCGTCTGTGGGCCCCATGAGTCGCTCTCCGAACCGGTCGCCCGCGCCATGGCCGAGCGCGGCGAGAAGCCGACCCGGGCGCACAGCAATTGCTCGGGGAAGCACTCGGGGATGCTGGCACTCGCGCGATTCCACGGTTGGGAGAAATCGGGCTACGCGCTGCCCGACCACCCGGTGCAGCGGCGCTGCCTGGCTGAGGTCGCATCGTGGACCGGCCTCGGAGAATCGCAGATCTCGCTCGCGACGGACGGATGCGGCGTGCCGAGCTTCGCGCTCCCGATCCGGTCCATGGCGCTGGCGTTCGCGCGTCTCTCGGTCGTCGCCGCGGGCGAGGAGGGAGCCCCGGTATCGAACGGCGCGAGCGCGGCGGCGCGGCGCATCGTTGCGGCGGTACGCGCCGACCCGTTCCTCATCGCGGGCACGGGACGCCTCGATACCGAGCTCCTCGAAGCCGGCGGCGGCAAGATCCTGGCCAAGGTGGGCGCCGAAGGCGTCTACTCGGCGGCGCTGACGGAGCAGCGGCTGGGCGTCGCGATCAAGGTCGAGGATGGCGACATGCGATGCCTGGCGCCTGCTCTCCTCGCGGTGCTCGACCAGCTCGCGCCCGGCGCGGCGCGGGTGAGCGAGTCCCACCGCGAGCCCCCGATCCGGAACAGCGTCGGCGCCGTGGTCGGTCGCTTGGTCGCCACCGTCAATCTCGAACGGCCCACATGACCCGTCCGGCTGTCCGTTTGTCCGCAAGGGAATGATCCGCCCTGCCTTCAATTCGATGACACGTCGTCGCGATTCGGTGCTATCGTGAGCGCGCTCGACCCGTCGACCGCCGGCCTGGTACGCGTCGCCCTCGCGATCCCGGACGCGGAAGAAGCGGCGTCGCGGCCGCCGCGCTGCGCGCCGTCGTGCCCGCGTCCGGGGAGGGCGCCGACGCCGCGGACTACGATCGTTGGAGGGAGTGGCTCTCGCGTGGAGAGGAAACCGGCCGCCGCATCTACGGCCCGCAGTTCGACCAGCTGCGGCGCAACGTGGCCGCCCTGCACCCGGCGCTCGATCTCTGGATCGTCGTGGACGGGTACGGGCGTACCATCAGCCGGCCGGCGCTCGACATGACCAGGCGTGAGCTGTGCTCGATCGCCATGCTCGTTCCCCAGAACGCGCCCCGGCAGCTGCACTCGCACCTGCGTGGCGCGCTGAACGTCGGTGCGACGCCTGACCAGGTTGCCGCTGTCCTGGCGCTCGCCGGAGAGGTCGGACTTCCGGGCTCGCGAGTGGACGCTGCACGCGCCCTGTGGCACGACTTCGCTGCTTCCGCCAACGGCCAACGGCCGACGGCCAACGGCTGACCCATGTTCATCGACCAGGTCTTCGTGGATGTCCGGTCGGGACATGGCGGGTCCGGGATGGCGGCGTTCCGGCGCGAGAAGTTCGTGCCCAAGGGCGGCCCGTCGGGGGGTGACGGCGGGCGCGGTGGCAGCGTGTACGTCGTGGCCGAACCCCAGCTCTGGACGCTGCTCGACTATACCTACAAGAAGCGGTGGATCGCCGGATCGGGGGAACCCGGCGGAACGTCGCAGCGCACCGGCCGCTCCGCCGACGACCTGGTGCTGCCGTTGCCGCCCGGTACGGTCGTGCGCGACGCGGACACCGGGGAGCCGATCGGCGAGGTCGTGAAGCCCGGCGAGCGCCTGCTGGTCGCCAAGGGCGGTCGCGGCGGTCTCGGCAACCAGCACTTCGCTACGCCGACCCATCAGGCGCCCACTGAATACCAGCCCGGGGAGGACGGCGAGAAGCGGCGAATCGAGCTCACGCTGAAGCTCATCGCCGACGTCGGTCTTCTAGGAGAGCCGAACGCCGGCAAGAGCACGCTCCTCGCCGCGGTGACGGCCGCGCGGCCCAAGATCGCTGACTATCCCTTCACCACCCTCGAGCCCAACCTCGGCGTGGTGCAGCTCTCGCGTCACCGCAGTTTCGTCATCGCCGATATCCCGGGCATCATCGAAGGGGCGCACGCCGGCAAGGGCCTCGGCCTGAAGTTCCTGCGTCACGTCGAGCGGACGCGCCTGCTGGTCTACATGATCCCGGTGGACGCGCCCGATACTGCCGGCGCCTACGACCTGCTGAGGCGCGAGGCCGAAGCGTTCTCGGCCGAGCTGGCCGCCAAGCCGCACTGCGTCGCCTGGACCAAGGTTGACCTCGTCCCCTCGGCTCACGAGCTCGATCTCCCCGAGACGCCCGACGCCTTCGCGCAGTTCGTGATCTCGGGCGTCTCGCATTCGGGCCTTGAGCCGTTCCTAGAATCGATGTGGAAGAGGTTGAAGGTGGAGCGTGCGGATGGGGATTGAACCCGCGCTGCTCCATCCGGACGATCCCGAGTTCCCGCTCGAGCTGCTACGCCTGAAGCGGCCGCCGAAGCTGCTCTACGTCCTGGGTGACGCGACGGTCCTTCGTGAGCCGATGGTCGCCATCGTCGGAAGCCGGGAGCCGAGCGCCTATGGCATCAAGGTGGCCTACGAGGCGGCGTACGAGTGCGCCAAGGCGGGGCTCGTCGTGGTGAGCGGCATGGCGCGCGGGCTCGACGCGCGGGCGCATCGTGGCGCGCTCGACGCGGGCGGGAAGACCGTCGCCGTGCTGGGCTGCGGCATCGATCGTATCTATCCGGTGGAGAATCGGTCGCTGCTCGAGGCCGTGCCGCACCACGGGTGTCTGGTCTCGGAGTACGGGCCCGGCGTCCGCGCGACCCGGTTCACATTCCCGGAACGCAACCGGCTCATCGCGGGGCTGGCGAAGTGCCTGCTGGTCGTCGAGGGCCGCGCCAAGGGAGGCACCAGCAACACGGTGTGGTGGACGCAGAGCCTGGAGAAGCGGATCTTCGCCGTGCCCGGCCGGATCAACGAGCTGGTCGCTGAGGGGCCGAACCTGCTGCTCCATCAGGGCGCGGGCGTCTACCTCTCGCCGCGAGACCTTCTGGCCGAGTACAAGATCGCATGGAGCGGTCCGGCCCCCGACGAGTCGGCGACCGGGATGAACGCGCCGGGCGCCGAGCTCGTGCGGGCCGAGCTCTCCGGCGCCGAGGCGACGGTGTTCGATGTGATCACGCCGGAGCCGGCGCACGTGGACCACATCGCCGAGCGCGCGCAGCTCGAGGCCGGCCTCCTGCTCGCGGCCCTGTCGTCGCTCGAGCTCCAGGGGCTGGTCCGCCAACTCCCGGGCAAGCATTTCGCCCTGGCGTCGTGAACGCCGAGCACGTCTACGTACACGTCCCCTTCTGCGCGCGTCGCTGCACCTACTGCGACTTCAGCATCGCCGTGCGCCGGCGGGTGCCGGTCGAGGAATACCTGGCGGCGCTCGCGCGGGAAGTGGAGCGGGCGGGCATGCCCGAGGCGCCACGCACCGTGTACCTCGGGGGCGGCACCCCGTCGCTGCTCGGCGGAGCCGGCCTCTCCCAGATCGCTTCGCTGCTCGGCAGGCGCGGAGATCTGGACGAGTTCACCGTCGAGGCCAACCCGGACGACGTGACCCCGGAGGCCGCGGGCGCGTGGGCGGCGGCGGGCGTGACGCGTCTCTCCATCGGGGCGCAGTCGTTCGACGACCGGGTTCTCGCCTGGATGCATCGTACCCACGACGCGGCGGCGATCGCCCGGGCCGTGAAGACGGCCCGTGCCGCGGGCGTCCGGGACATCTCGCTGGACCTCATCTTCGCGCTTCCCGAGTCCCTCGGCCGAGACTTCTCGCGGGACCTGGCTGCGGCGGTCGCGTGCGAGCCCGACCACATCTCCCTGTACGGCCTCACGATCGAGCCCGGCACTGCGCTCGCCCGGCAGGAGCAGCGTGGCGCGCTCGTCGGCGCGGCCGAGCCGCGCTATGAAGAGGAGTATCTTGAGGCGCACGCCACGCTCGAAGCGGCAGGGTATCGCTTCTACGAGGTGTCGAACGCGGCGAGGCCCGGGAAAGAGGCGGTGCACAATCGTGCCTATTGGCGGTTGGCGCCATACCTCGGCTTGGGGCCCTCCGCGCACAGCTTCGACGGGACGTCGCGATGGTGGAACGAGGCGGCTTACGCGCGGTGGCAGCGGCTGGTCGCACAGGGAGAGAGCCCCATCGCTGGGGGGGAGCTACTCAGCGAGCCCCAGCGCCGCCTGGAACAGCGCTATCTTGGGCTGCGTACGAGTGATGGGATCGCGGTCACCGAGGCGCTCGCGCTAACGGTCGGGCGATGGATCGAGAGCGGCTGGGCCGAGTGGCTGGGTGCCGGGGAGCCGGACGCCGCGGCGCGAGGTCGGGCGCGCCTCACGCCGCGAGGCTGGCTGCGGCTGGACGCCCTAGTGGCGTCCCTCTAGTTTGCGGCAGGACTTGAGGTTGCCTATGTCGCCGGACATCCTGACCGATCGAGAGCGCAAGGTTCTGGAGGCGGTCGTCCAGAGCTACGTGGAGACCGCCGAGCCGGTGGGCAGTCGGGTCCTCGCCCGGCGGTTCGGTCTCGGCGTGTCCGCCGCGACCATCCGGAACGCGATGAGCGACCTGGAAGACAAGGGGTACCTGTTCCATCCGCACACCTCCGCCGGCCGGGTCCCCACCGATCGCGCCTATCGCCTGTATGTGGACGGCCTCATGCACCTGCCGCGCCCGTCTCGGCACGACCAGGATGCGATCCGGGAAGGCCTTACCACGGAGGGCTCGGCGGTGCACGCGATCCTGCGCCGCGCGGCGGAGGTGCTCGGCGTCCTCACTCAGGAGCTCGGCGTCGCCGTCGTGCCGTCGCTCGACGGCGCGGTGCTCGAGCGGCTGGACCTCGTCACGATCTCGAGCGACCGGCTCCTCTTGGTACTCGCTCTGAAGAGCGGCGTGGTGCGGACGATCTTCGTGGAGGTTCCGGGCACGCTCCACCCGGAGGCCGTCGCGACCGTCGCCGTGGTGCTCAACGACCGGCTGGCGGGTCTCACGCTGGGTGAGCTACGGCGGACGCTTCCCGACCGATTGCGCGACAGCGCCGTGACCGCGGCCGAGGGCGAGCTGCTCGACATCTTCCTGTCCACCGGCGAGCATATCTTCGACGTGCCGGCCGGCGAGGCGGGCGACGTCGTGCTTGGCCACACCTCGGTGCTCGCCGACCAGCCCGAGTTCCAGAGCGGCCCCAAGATGCGCCAGTTGATCGAGCTGACGGAGCAGCGCGACGTGCTCAAGCAGGTGCTGGGCCAGCGCGCCAACGCCGTCGGTCTCACGATCACCATCGGCGGCGAGAACGAGAACCGCAGCCTGTCCAACCTCACGCTCGTCACATCACCCTACCGGGCCGGCTCGCTCCAGGGCGTGATCGGCGTCCTCGGCCCGACGCGGATGCCCTACGTGAAGATCGTGGCGCTGGTCGAGCACACCTCCAAGATGGTGAGCGACCTGCTGCGATGACCGACTACTACTCGCTCCTCGAAGTCCCCCGCGACGCCGCCGAGGCGGTGATCAAGCGCGCCTACCGCAAGCTCGCCATGCAGTACCACCCCGACCGCAACAACGGCGACAAGGACTCGGAGGCGCGCTTCAAGGAGATCACCGAGGCGTACGAGGTCCTTCGTGATCCCGGGAAGCGGAGCATCTACGACCACTACGGAGAGGCCGGCCTCAAGGGCCGGGCGGGACAGGCACAGGGCTTTCACGCGTTCGACCTTTCCGAGGCGCTCAACATCTTCATGCGCGACTTCGGCGGGTTCAGCGGCTTCGAAGAGCTGTTCGGCGGCGGCCGGCAGGGCGGCCCTTCGGAACGGCGCGGGAACGACCTGCGCGCGGCCGTGTCCCTCGGGTTGGACGACGTCGCGCGCGGCACCAAGAAGACGCTGCGCTACCAGGTGCTGGTGCCGTGCGAAGCGTGCGCGGGATCGGGCGCCAAGCGTGGGACCAGCCCCAGGACCTGCGGGACGTGCGGCGGGGCCGGGCAGGTGCGGCGGGCGCAGCGCTCGGTGTTCGGGCAGTTCGTGACGGTGGGGCCTTGTCCGACCTGCGCCGGCGAGGGCCGCATCATCGCGGTCAGGTGCGACATCTGCCGGGGCGACGGCCGCACCCGGGTAGACCGCACCGTGAACGTGGACGTGCCGCCCGGCGTCTCGTCGGAGAACTACATCACCATGCGCGGCCAGGGCCATGCCGGGCCGCGCGGAGGCACGGCCGGCGATCTCATCGTGATGCTCGAGGTCGAGGACGACCCGCGCTTCGTTCGTCACGGCGACGACCTCGTCTACGACCTGCCGCTGTCGTTCAGCCAGGCGGCGCTCGGGGCCGACGTCGTGGTTCCAACGCCTTGGGGCGACGAGCCGGTCAAGGTGAGCCCCGGCACGCAGGCGGGCACCACCATGAGGCTCAAGGGTCGCGGGCTGCCGCACCTCGGCTCTGCTTCGAAGGGCGACGTGCACGTGCGGGTGGGGATCTGGACCCCCGAGCGCCTCACGCCGGAGCTCGAGCGCGTCTTCCGCGAGCTTGCGAAGCATGAGGGCGAGGCGCCCGCGAGCCGCGACGGACGGTCATTCTGGGACCGTATGAAGGAGGCCTTGGGCGCGTGAGCACGCGCACCGCACCGGCCCCGGCGCCCGCCGTCATCGTGTTCGCGCGCGGACCGTTCGTGGCGGGCGGCGTCGTGATCCTGGACGACGAGGAATCGCACCACCTGCGCGTCCGGCGGGTCGGAGACGGAGCGGCGGTGCGGCTCATCGATGGCCGGGGCGGCGTGGCGACGGCCCGGCTCGCGCTCGACCGTGACCTGGTCGCCGCGCGAGTCATTGCCGCGACGGTCGTGCCGGCGCCGCCGGTCACGGAAATGTTCGTAGGGTCCGGCGACCGCGACCGTTTTCTCGGCTTGGTGGAGAAGGCGACCGAGCTGGGCGCTACGCGGATCATCCCCCTCGTCACCGAGCGCTCCCATCAGGTGGCGACCCGTTTCCAGGCGGTGCACGTGGAGAAGGCCGTGCGCCGCGCGAGGGAGTCGCTCAAGCAGTGCGGCGCGGCCTGGGTCCCCTCGATCCTGTCGCCGGCAGCGCTCAGCGAGGCCGTGCGCATCCCCGGCCCGGTTCCGCTCAAACTGGTTGCGGACGCCGAAGGCGGGCCACTGCCGCCGATCAAGGAGGGCGACCCAGTGTACTGGGCCATTGGACCCGAAGGGGGATTCACACCTCCCGAGCTCGCGACGCTGCGCTCCGCGGGCTTCAAGCCGGTCGCGCTGGGCAGGGCAACCCTGCGCTTCGACACCGCCGCCCTCGCCGCCCTGGCTCTGACGGCCGCCGCCCGCCTCGGGGGTGGCGAATAGACGTTGCCGGTGTTTATTCCTTCACCCATCACCTATCACCCATCACCCATCACCGGTTTTCCGAATGACCGACTGCATGTTCTGCAAGATCGCCAAGGGCGAGACGAAGGCGGACGTCGTCCTCCAGACGCCGGAGGCGATCGCCATCCGGGACATCAACCCGCAGGCGCCGGACCACGTGCTCGTCATCCCCAACCGGCACCTCGAGTCTCTCAACGACACCACCGACGTGCCGCTGCTGGGCTCGCTCATGCTCCTTGCCAAGGAAGTGGCAAGGAAGGTGATGATCGACCACGGCGGCTATCGGGTCGTGCTGAATGTGGGGGCCCACGGCGGCCAGACGGTGCCGCACCTGCATCTGCACGTGCTGGGAGGGCGGCGGATGAAATGGCCGCCGGGGTAGGGAGCGGGGAGCAGGGAGCGGTACCTTTTGGCGTGCCGCGATGCCTTCGCGCCGCGCCAAAGGAACCGCTCCCTCAGGAACCGCTCCCCATCCCTTGTGATGCGTCCAGAGGCCGGTTAACTTTTTCAGGCTAGCTGCTTTAGAGACCCGAACACGAGGTATGGAATGCCGGAAGTCATCATCCACGAGGATGAGAACTTCGAGCGCGCGCTGAAGCGCTTCAAGAAGAAGTGCGAGAAGGCGGGCATCCTCTCGGATCTGAGGAAGCACCGTCACTACGAGAAGCCCAGCGAACGCCGCAAGCGGAAGATGAACGCCGCCCGTCGAAAGAGCCGCCGCACCAGGAGTGAGTGACACGCTCGTCGAGCAGATCCGCGCCGCGCTGAATGCGGCGCGCAAGGACCGCGACAACGCTCGGACGCTCCTCTACTCAACCCTCCTTTCGGACCTCAAGAACCGCGATATCGAGCTCGGCCGCGAAGTGAGCGAGGCCGAGTCGGTCGAGGTCGTGACGCCGTGAAGGCGGCGATCGCCGCCGGCGCGAAGGACCTTGGCGCCTTGATGGGGAAGGTGATGCCGCAGTTCAAGGGTCGCGCGGAAGGGCGGGTGATCAACCAGATCGCCCGCGAGGAGCTGGCCGGATAATGACGGGCGGGTCATTCGCGGTTCCGGATCTTGCCGCTATCGAGTTCCCCGCCGTGCTCGACCAGGTCTCGCAGTACGCCGTAACCCACCTCGGCGCGGATCGGGTCCGCGCCCTCACCCCGACGACCGACGCTGCCTGGATCGACCGCGAGCTGACCCTCGTCGGCCAGTATGCCACGCGCCTTGAGGCCGGCGACGATCTCGAGCCCGAGCCGTTCCCCGACATCGCGGCGGCGCTGGGGCGCCTGGTACTCGAGGGCGCGGTACTCGAGGGTGCCGAGCTGGCGGCGGTCGGGCTGGTTTTGGAGGCGGCGCGCGTCGTCGGAGGCAGGCTGCGGCGAGTGCAGCGAGACGCCGGTGCCGTCGCTGGTCTCGCCGCGCCCGCGCTCCCCGCTGAGCCGGAGCGCGAGCTCGGGAAGGCGCTGGAGCCGGACGGCCGGGTGCGCGACGCCGCGTCCAGGGACCTGGCGCGCCTCCGCCGCGAGGTGCTCGAGGCCCGCGACGAGCTGGTGAAGGGATTGGAACGCGCCCTCGCGTCGCTCGATGCCCGTCATCGGCCGGCGGACGCCACGGTGACCCTCCGCGGCGGGCGGTACGTAATCCCGGTCCGGCGCGAGGCCCGCACCAGGCTGGGCGGGATCGTCCACGACGAGTCGGCCACCCACGCGACGCTCTTCGTGGAGCCGGCCGAGGCCATCGAACGGGGCAACCGGCTGCGCGCGCTCGCGGCGGAAGAGGCGCGGGAGGTGCTGCGGGTGCTGCGCACCCTCACGGTGATGCTCCGCCCCCATGCCGACCCCCTCGCGGCCGCGTTCGAGATGCTCATCGCGGTGGATTCCTGCTATGCGCGAGCCCGCTTCGCGCTCGCGGTGGGCGGGACACGGCCGCGGATCGGCGACGGCGAGCCGCTGGCCATCGTGCGCGGCGCGCACCCGCTGCTATTCGCCGCCGGCACGCCGGTGGAGCGCTTCGACCTGGCGCTGGACCAGGGAGAGCGAACGGTGCTGCTCTCGGGCCCCAACACCGGCGGCAAGACGGTGCTGCTCAAGGCGGTGGGCCTGGTGGCGGCGCTGTCGCAGAGTGGCGTCATCCCGCCCGTGGGGCCCCAGACGCGCCTGCCGGTGTTCACGGCGCTCTTCGCCGACATCGGTGACCGCCAGAGCATTCGCGAGAGTCTTTCCACGTTCAGCGCCCACGTAGCCGCCTTGCGCGAGGTGCTCGACCGGGCGGACGCGGGGTCGCTCGTCCTCCTCGACGAGCTGGGCACCGGGACCGATCCGGCGGAGGGTGCGGCACTGGCGGCGGCGACGCTGCGGCTCCTCACTTCACGCGGCGCCGTCACCTTTGCTACCACGCACCTCGGCGCGCTCAAGCAGCTCGCGGCGCGCGAGAGCGGCATCGTGAATGCGTCGCTCCAGTTCGACGCGGCCACCCTCACGCCCACCTACCGCTTCGCCAAGGGGCTGCCCGGCCGGTCGTACGGGCTCGCGATCGCGCGGCGCCTGGGGGTGCGCGAGGAAGTCCTCGCCGATGCTGAGCGAAGCCTGCCGGCGGATGCGCGGCAGCTGGACCAGACATTGGCGACCCTCGAGGCCCGGGCGCAGGAGCTGGAGCTGCGCGCGGCGGACCTGGACGCGCGCGCTGCCGAGCTCGAGGCGCTACGATTCGAGCTGAGTGCGATGCGGGACCGCCTCGCGGAGTGGCAGCGCGGGCTTGAGCGGCAGGAGAAGGAGCTGGAGAGGTCGCGCAAGGCCGCGAAGCGCGAGGTACTGCTCGAGTCGCGTGCGGAGGTCGAGCGCGCGATCGCGCTGGCGCAGGCGGACCAGCCGCGCGAGGCCCGGCGGATCCTGGAGGATTCGATCCGCGCGCTCGCCGAGGCCGAGGAGCAGAAGGAGCGCGACGCGGCGTCGGTTGCGCCGGGAAGTAAAGTGCGCATCGAGTCGCTCGGTATCGAGGGCGAGGTCGAAAGCGTCCAGGGAGACGATGTGGCCGTCCTGGTGCGCGGCCGCCGCGTCCGCGTGGCCACCTCCGACGTGACGGCGTTGCCATGATCGCCCCCGAGCTGATCGAGCAGATCCGCGATGCGGCCGACCTGGTGACCCTGATAGGCGAGCACGTCGAGCTCAAGCGCACCGGCTCCGACTTCCGCGGCCCGTGCCCCTTCCACGGCGGCACTCACCGCAACTTCTCCGTGGTGCCGAAGAAGCAGATGTACCACTGCTTCGTGTGCCACGAATCGGGGGACGTCTTCACCTTCTGGATGAAGAAGTTCGGGCTCGACTACCCGACCGCCGTCCGCGAGATCGCCGGCAAGGTGGGCATCGTAGTGCCCGACACCCGCCAGGCCGGGCCGGACCCTAACGAGCCGCTCTACTCCGCGCTCGGGGTCGCCGCCGACTGGTTCGCCCGGCGGTTGCGCGAGTCCGAGGGCGCCGCGACCGCGCGCGAGTACCTGGCGCGCCGGTCGATCGACGACGTGGTGCGCGACCAGTACCAGCTCGGCTACGCCCCCGCCCGCGGCGAGGAGATGCTGGAGGCGATGCGCGCCCTCGGCATAGAGGACGGCGCGCTCAAGGGCGCGGGGCTCGTGATGGAGCGGGAGGGCGCGGCACTCGTCCCACGCTTCCGCGGCCGCCTCATTTTCCCCATCACGGACGCGCGCGGCCGCGTGGTGGGCTTCGGCGGCAGGCTGCTGGGCGACGGCGAGCCCAAGTACCTCAACTCGCCCGAAACGGACGTCTTCCACAAGGGGACGCTGCTCTACGGACTCGACCGCGCCCGCGGCGCGATCCGCAGCGAAGGGCTGGCGGTCGTCGTGGAGGGGTACGTGGACGTCATCCGCCTGCAGGCCGCCGGGATCGGTTTCGCCGTCGCGCCGCTCGGCACCGCCCTCACCGGCGAGCAGGCCCGCGTGCTGCGGCGCTACGCCAAGAGCGTCGCGCTGGCCCTCGATGCCGACTCCGCCGGGCTCCGCTCCACTTTCCGCGCCGGCGACGAGTTACTGCGCCAGGGCGTCGCGGTCAGCGTGGTGTCGCTTCCCCAGGGCGAGGACCCCGACACCCTGGTGGCGAAGGGCGGCGCCGAGGCGTTCCGCGCGCTGCTTGGCCAGGCGGTGGACCTGTTCGAGCGCAAGGTCCAACTCCTCGACCGCAAGGGCCTCTTCGGCTCGCTCGAGGGGCGGAGGCGCGCTCTGGACCGCCTCTTCCCGACCATCCGCGCCGCCGCCGATCCGATCACGCGCGGCCTGTATCTGGCCCGCGCGGCGGAGCGGAGTGGGGTGTCCAAAGAAGTGCTGGAGCAGGAGGTGGAGCGCGCGGAACGGCGGAACGCCGGCACGACGGAACGAAGGGGCTCCGAGACGCCGGTGCCCGGCGGAGGCGACGTTCCGCCGTTCCGCCGTTCCGTCGTCCCCCCCGACATCCCCGCCGAGCGGGACCTCGTGCACCTGATGCTCGCTGATGAGACGTGGGTGGATCGGGTGCGGCGGTCCGTGACGGTCGAGGAGTTCAGGCACCCGATGCTGCACGAGATAGCGGCGGCACTCCTCGCCGGCACGCGAGAACCGCCATCGGAGGACGCGGTGACGGCCTGGGAGCGGCTCGCTCGGCCGCGCGAAGGCAAGTTCGACGCGGAGGCGGCTTTCAACGCGGCGGTCGCCTGGATCGCCGACCGCCCGCGGCGGGAGCGCCTGGTGGAGATCGACCGGCTCATGGCGCTAGCCGAACGGGACGAGCAGGAGTTGTTGATGGGCGAGAAGATGAAATTGCTTTCGGCGGGCGGCGTTCGGTACGGTCGCAAGTCGATGCAGCCGGAGAGGGAGCCGAGGTACTAATATAGAAGCGTTCTACGTTCTTCCTTGAAAGGAGCCATCGTTGCATCCAGATATAGCAGCCCTGCTCGCGCTCCAGGAGCGCGACCGGGCCGTGGGGGCGGTCGAGAAGTCGTTCGACGCCCTGATCCCCGAGGAGCAGGCGCTCGACGCGGAGTTAGCCAGCCACACCAAGGCGCTCGAGGATGCCGACCGGGGCGCCGCGGGAGCCGAAGCCAGACGCGCCGAGCTCGAGGCGCGCATCGCAGGCTACCAGCGGATGCAGGAGACCAGACGGCAGCAGCTCGAGTACGTGCGTGGCGCCAAGGAGGCCTCCACTCTGACGGCGGAACTGGACCTCGCACGCAGCGTGCTGGTGAAGGAGGAGGCCGAGTTCATGCGCAGCGGCGACGCGATCGTCGAGGCGCAGAAGAAGGTGAAGGACCTCCAGAAGGCGCACGACGCGGTGGTGGCGAAGCAGGCCGAGGCGCGGGCGGCGCTAGAGGCCAAGCGGGCCGAGCTGAACGAGCAGCTCGCGGCCGCCAAGGCGGAGCGGGCCGAAGCTACCAAGGCCGTCGCGTCGGCGCTGCTCGTCCGTTACGAGCGGATCCGTCGTGGCCGTGCCCCGCAGGCCGTCTTCGCGCTAAGGCAGGACGCGTGCGGCCACTGCAACACGGGGGTCCCTCTCCAGCGGCGCGCCGAGATCCAGCAGGGCCATTCCATCGAATCGTGCGAGGTATGCGGCGTGCTCCTATATGCGGAGGGGTGAGACCCTCGCGCGCCGCTGGCAGGTCGAGCCCGCTCCCGACGACGCGGTCGCGAACCGCGTAGCCCAGGGTCTCGGCGTGCCGCTCCCGTTCGCGCGGCTCCTCGTGCAGCGCGGCTGCTCCACGCCGGAAGCGGCGCGGCGCTTCCTGCGGCCTTCGCGCGAGGAACTCCACGATCCCATGCTCCTCCCCGACATGGACACCGCGGTGGAACGGCTTGTTCAGGCGGTCCGCGGGAGTGAGCCGGTGCTCGTGCACGGTGATTACGACGTGGACGGGCAGTGTTCGACGGCCATCATGACGCGGCTGCTGGCCCACGCGGGCGGGCGGCCGGTGCCGTTCCTCCCTCATCGGATCCGTGACGGCTACGACCTGTCCGAGGCCGGAGTGAAGGCAGCCGCCGCGGCCGGCGCGCGCGTCATCCTCACGCTCGACTGCGGCACGACGGCAGTAGCGCCGATAGCCGAGGCGCGTAGCCTTGGCATGGACGTGATAGTGGTGGACCACCACCTCCCCGGTCCGGAGCGCCCTGACGCCATCGCCATGGTGAATCCGCGCCGCCCCGAGAGCCGGTACCCCTTCGCCGATCTCTGCGGCGCCGGCGTGGCCTGGAAGCTCGCCGTCGCGCTGGGCCGCGCACTCGGCGTGGCCGAGGGCGTACCGTGGCACCTCGTGGACCTGGTCGCCCTCGCCACCGTGGCGGACCTGGTCCCGCTCGCCGGCGAGAACCGGGCGCTGGTGCGCCTCGGGCTCAAAGTCATGCGCTCCACCCGATGGCTGGGCCTGGCGGCGTTGATCCGCGAAGCCCGCCTCGCCGACCAGACGCTGCGCGCGGGACACCTGGGGTTCCTGCTCGGGCCGCGGCTCAATGCGGCGGGCCGCGTCGGCGACGCCAACGATGGCCTCCGGCTGCTCCTCACCGACGACGCCGAGGAGGCTGCGAAGCTCGCGGCACAGCTCGAGCGGCAGAACGCGGAGCGCCAGGCGCTCGACCAGCGCACCCTCGAGGAGGCGCTGGCCGTGCTGGAGTCCGACTACGACCCGTCACGCGACGTGGGAGTGGTGCTCGCGCGGGAGGGCTGGCATCCCGGGGTCATAGGGATCGTGGCCTCGCGCGTAGTGGAGCGCATCTCGCGGCCCACGTTCCTGGTGGCCTTTGACGGCGACGTGGGGAAGGGGTCGGGGCGGTCCGTCGGGCGGTGCGACCTGCACGCCGCGCTCGCCAGTTGCGCCTCTCACCTGGACAAGTGGGGCGGCCACCGCATGGCCGCCGGACTCACCGTGCGGCGCGACCGGCTCGACGCGTTCCGATCCGCGTTCAACGACGCGTGCGCCGCGCAGGTCGATCCCGCCGACCTCGTACCAACCCAGCGCGTGGACGCGGTGCTCGGGCTTGCGGACCTCTCCGCTGAGATGGAGCGGCTCATCCGCGCGCTGGAACCGACCGGCCTCGGCAACCCGGGGCCGGTGTTCGGACTCGAAGGCGTGCGGCTCGCGGGTCCGCCCAGGCCGATGGGCGAGAAGCACGTGCGGTTCACGCTCACCGACGGGACTCGCTCCCTGCGCACCGTGGCGTGGAACGTTCGCGACGAGGTCGAGGAGCTGGTGCGCTCGGCCAAGGGTCCGCTGCGCGCCGCGGTCCGCCTCGAACGCGACACCTATATGGGCCGGGATATGCTCGAAGGGCGCCTGGTCGCCCTGACGGCGGCCTAGGGTGCGAATCGCCGGCGGGATGTGGCGGAGCCGGCGTATCGAGTCTCCCGCCGACCCGCGCGCTCGCCCCACGACCGACCGGGTACGCGAGGCGTGGATGAACATCCTCGCTGACCGGCTCGCCGGTGCGCGCGTGGTGGACCTCTTCGCCGGCTCGGGCGCGATGGGGCTCGAGGCGCTCTCCCGCGGCGCCGCCGGCTGCGACTTCGTCGAACTGTACCAGAACAACCTGGACGCGCTCGGCCGAAACATCGAGAAGCTCTCGGCTACCGGCTGCAGGTTGTTTCGAGCCGATGCCCTGCGCTTCGCCGCCAAGCTGGAGCCGCGCGCCTACGACATCGCCTTCGCCGACCCGCCCTACACCACCGGCCACGCGTCCCGGATCGCGGCCCTCTTCCGCGAGCGCCGGTTTGCACGCATTCTCGGCGTTGAGCACGAGATCCACGAGGACGTCGGTGAGGGCGAGCACCGCCGCTACGGCAGCACGATACTCACGTTCCTCGAGGCGCCCGACCCTGAACCCTGACCACTGCCGACCGCGGCGCGTCTGCGCGTCTGCCCACTGAGGTCCCATGACCCGACTGGCTGTCTATCCCGGCTCGTTCGACCCCATCACCCGGGGCCATGAGGACCTGATCCGCCGCGGCCTCGTCTTCGCCGACCGCGTGGTGGTCGCGGTGGCGACGCAGATCGCCAAGGAGCCGCTCTTCACCACCGAGGAGCGGGTGGACCTGGTGCGTCAGACGGTGGGCGGCGAGTCGGGGGTCGAGGTCCGTCCCTTCGACGGTCTGCTCGTCGCGTTCGCCCGGGAGATCGGCGCGTCGGTGATCGTGCGCGGGCTGCGCTACGTGAGCGACTTCGAGTACGAGTACCAGATGGCGCTCATGAACCGCAAGCTTGCCCCCGAGATCGAGACCGTCTTCCTCGTGCCGGCGTTCGACCTGACCTACCTCTCCTCGTCGCTGGTGCGCGAGGTGGCGCGCTTCGGCGGAGACGTGAGCGCGCTGGTGCACCCGCTCGTCTCGGAGGCGCTCGTCCGCAAGTTCCCGCGGCCGTAGGCCAGGCGCCCGTGAGCCACGAGTTCACGCAGGGTCTCCTCCTCCGGGCCGCCGAGCACGCGCGCCGGCTGGTGCTCAGCGAGGGCGACGACCCTCGGGTCCGAGAGGCCGCGCGCCGCCTGGCCCTCGAGAGCATCGCTCAGGTCACCCTCCTCGGCGGCGAGGGAACCGCATCCTGGGCCGCCGCCGAAGCGCCCGGCGTGTCGGTCCGCATCCCGGGGTCGGACCCCATGCTCGGCGCCGTCGCGGAACTCCTCGCCGCGCGTAAGCCGGACCAGGTCAGGGGAGCCGCGGCGGCCCGTTCGCTCGCCGCCGACCCGCTCCGGTTCGCCGCCGGTCTGGTCGCACTCGGTGAGGCGCATGCGACGGTGGGGGGGGCGGCGCACAGCACGGCGGAAGTGCTCCGCGCGGCGTTCTGGGCCGTGGGGCCGGCGCCGGGCATCGTGACCGTGTCGAGCAGCTTCTACATGGTGACGGGAGCCTACGGCGTGCTCACGTTCGCCGACTGCGGCGTGGTCCAGTACCCCACACCGGAGCAGTTGAAGGACATAGCGCTCGCCGCCGCCCTGGACCGCCGGCGCATCGTCGGCGACCAGCCGCGGGTGGCGTTCCTCTCGCACGGCACGCGCGGAAGCGCCGAAGGCGAGAGCATCAAGAGGGTCCGGGAGGCCCTGGACCGCTTCCGGGAGGCAGCGCCGGACGTGCCGGCTGACGGCGAGCTCCAGGCCGACGCCGCGCTGGTTCCGGAAGTCGCCGGACGGAAGGCTTCAGGCAGCCCCTTAGCCGGCCGGGCCAATGTCCTTATCTTTCCTGACCTTGACAGCGGCAATATCGCGTACAAACTCGTACAGCGGATAGCGGGCGCGACAGCACTGGGGCCGATCGTTCAGGGACTCGCACGGCCCTGCTGTGATCTTTCTCGCGGCGCGTCCGCCGAAGACATCGTGCTGGTCTCCGCGATCGCGGCGCTCCAGTCCATAACCCCATGAGCACTGGCCCCTGGAGGGTTCATGACGTTCACGGTACGTAGGGATGTGAAGGGTGTGGTGGTCGTCGAGGTGGACGGCCAGCTCATCGTGGGCAACCGGCATGAAATGAAGGCCAAGGTGCTCGAGGCGCTCGAGGCCGGTGACCGGAAGTTCCTGATCGACTTCACCAAGACCGCCTACATCGACTCGTCGGGGCTGGGGGTGCTGGTCTCGCTGTCGAAGAAGATCCGCGACGAAGGCGGCGACCTCAGGCTCGCCGGGCTGAACGAAGACCTCAAGACGCTGTTCGAGTTGACCAAACTGGACACCCTGTTCGCGATCGCCGACTCCCCGGCGGAGGCGCTCGGGGCGTTTTGAGCCAGCCCATGCGCGCCGCGCTCTCGGCCCAGGTAGCCCGCCTCACCGGAGCGGCCGAACCCGGGCTCGAGGCCGAGCTGACCCTGACGGTGCCGAACGACGTGGCGGTCATCGAGGAGGCGGTGAACCTCGTGGCGCGCCACCTCGAGGCGAGCTTCGTGGACCGGCACAGCATCCGCTTCAATCTGCGCGTCGCCCTCACCGAGGCCCTGGCCAACGCGATGTTTTACGGCGCGGGAGGGGCCGCCGAGGGGATAGGCGTGCGCGTTCTCTTCGGCCGGAACGCCATCGAGATGGAGGTCACCGACGCCGGCGAAGGGTTCGATCCGACCGGCATCCCCGATCCGACGCTTCCGGAATACCGCTCCAGGCCCGACGGCCGCGGGCTCTTCCTCATCCAGCAACTCATGGACGAGGTCCGCTTCAATGCCAAGGGGAACTGCATCTGCATGATCCTTCGGCGCGACTAGGGAGCCTGGACGCAACGCTCCAAGCACTGCGGCAGCTCGTGGGCGGTGAGATCCAGGTGTGGCGGGTCGAGGGCGACCGAATACGGGCGCTGTCGGAGGAGCGCGGCGCGTGGTGGCCCAGGTTCGATGGTGACTCCGGCCACGCGATCAAGACCCCGAAGGGTGCAGCGTGGCTGGAGCCCGTCCCGGGCGCTGCCGGCACCTGGCTCCAGCTTGGCCCGGATGCCACCCCCGAGGAGGCGCGGCCCGCGCACGCGAAACCCGCCGCGGCGCTGTTGAGCGGTATACTGGCCAACGACCGGGAGAACGGACTCGTGGCCGCCGAGCTGGCGACGCGCTACGAGGAGATCGACCTCCTCTATACCATCAGCGACATCCTCGGCCGCACCGTGAAGCTCGACGAGGCGGCGAAGACGATCGTGCGCGAGGTGTCGAGCGTCGTCGGCGCCCGGCGCGCCTCGATCATGGTGCACGATGAGCGGGAGGGTCTCCTGCGCGTCGTCGCCGGCCGCGGGCTCGACCCCACGCAGCTCGCTCCGGTCTCCGTGGATGACGATTGCAGCATCGCCGCCCAGGTATTCCGCGAGTGCCGAGCGCTCACCTACGACGCGGCCGGCGGTGTCCCCCACGAGGCCTGTCAGCCGGGCCGTAACTACCGCGGCTATTCCTTCCTCTGCGTGCCGATCCTCTACGCTCCGCCGGACGGAGGTCCGCGGCCGGTCGGCGTCATCAACCTCACCGACCGCCTTGGCGAGGACGTCTTCACCGCCGGCCACAAGAAGCTGGTCATGGCCATCGCCAACCAGATCGGCGCGGCGATCGAGAACGCCCGGCTCGTGGAGGTCGAGCGCGAGCGGGCGAGGCTCAGCACCGAGCTGACCCTGGCTCGCGAGCTCCAGCTCGCGCTGATGCCGTCGCAGTCCCTGCTGTCCAAGTCGGGAGACATCGGCGCGCGGTCGCAGCCGGCCGAGTTCGTCGGCGGAGACTTCTACGACCTCATCAGCCTCAGGCGCGACGTCGTGGGCGTCATGATGGGAGACGTGTCGGGCCACGGACTCGCGGCGGCGATGTTGATGGCCCACGCCATTTCCGCGGCGGGGATCCTGGCCCAGTCGTCCGCATCCCCCGAGGAGGCCATCGAGCGGCTCCTCGACGACATCGGCGAAGAGCTCCGCCGCACCGAGATGTCCATGGCGCTCTTCTACGGCGTGGTGGACCGTCGAAAGAACGTGCTGCGCTACGCCAACGCCGGCCACCCGCACGCATTCGTCGTGTCGGCGAACGGGAGTGACCTGCAACGCCTTGGCGCGACGGCGCCGCCGCTCGGCCTCGCCGGCGAGAAGGTCGTGCTCGGCGCCCAGGTCGAGTGGCGCCCGAAGCGTGACCTCCTGTGCCTGTTCACCGACGGCATGGTGGACAGCCGCAACGCCCAGGGCGAGCCGTATGGGGAAGAGCGTCTGCTCGCCGTCGTCCGCGCCAACGTGGCGCGTCCGGCCCCCCAGATCGTGGCCGCGGTATTCAGCGACCTCGAGGCCTTCTCCGGGGACAAGCACGACGACGACCGCTCGCTGCTCGTCCTGCGCCGCTGACGTGGGAGCGCGGCTCGGCCAACACTTCCTCTTCGACCCCCGAATCCTCTCCCGCATCGCCGACGCGGCGAACCTCACCCCTCGTGACACGGTGCTCGAGATCGGCCCGGGGAAGGGAACCCTCACGAAGATCCTCGCCGAGCGGGCGGGGAGCGTCACTGCCATCGAGAAGGACGAACGGCTCGCAGCCCCCCTGCAAGTGCGTTACGCGGGTTCGAAGGTGCGTATCGTGTGCGGCGACGCGCTCGAAGTCGCCTGGCCGACGGTGTCCGCCGTTTGCGGGAACATCCCCTACCAGATCACGACGCCGCTCATCGAGAGGGCGCTCACGCCGCCGCGTCCCCGGATCATCGTGTTCCTGGTGCAGCGAGAGGTCGCCGACCGACTCGCCGCGCCGCCCGGCTCGAAGACATACGGCGCTCTTTCGGTGGGCGTACAGCTCGTGGCCAGTGTTGAACGCCTCTTCACGGTGCGCGCCGGCGCGTTCCGGCCGCCGCCCAGGGTCGAGTCCGCCGTCGTCAGGATCACCCCGCTCGCCGAGCCGCTGGTGACGGGTGAATCGGAGGAGAGGCAGGTCCGGGATCTGATCCGCGCGGCTTTCCAACGTCGCCGCCAGCAACTCCAACGCACGCTGCGCGAGGCCTTCGACCTTCAGCCCTCGACCGTGGCCGGGCTCCTGGCCGCGGCGGGGCTAGGGCCGGCCGATCGAGCCGAGGAACTGAGTCCGCGGCAGTTCGTCGCGCTTGCCCGCGTCCTTGCCGGAGCCTAGCTTTGTGAAATCGTTCACAAGGCATTGTCGTGCGTCACGTGGCCCCGTCCACCATCCGCAGGCTGTCGCTCTACCTCCAGTTCCTCGACCAGTGCGAGGGGGAGGGGAAGACGACGGTTTCCTCAAGAGCGCTGGCCGAGCGCGGCGGGGCGACCGCCGCGCAGGTGCGGAAGGACCTCTCGATCTTCGGATCGTTCGGCAAGCGGGGGATCGGGTACCCCACCTCGCTCCTCGCCGCGCGGCTGCGGGACATCCTCGGCCTGGGGCGGCGGCACCGGGTGATCCTGGTCGGCGCAGGGCGCATCGGCGCGGCGCTGGCCAACTACCCGGGCTTCGAGGCGCGCGGCTTCGAGATAGCCGCGATCTACGACGCGGATCCGGACAAGGTGGGGGTGTTGCTCGACGGCAACGTGGTTCGGGCCATCCAGGAGCTGGAGCCGGACCTCTCGGCCAGCCCGGTGGACATCGCGGTCATCGGCACCCCAGCGGCGGCCGCCCAGGGCGTCGCCGACCGGCTGGTGCGGGCGGGGGTGCGTGCGCTGCTGAACTTCGCCCCGGTAACGCTGGCCGTTCCGCATGAGGTCACCGTCACCAACGTGAACATGGCGCTGGAGCTGGAGGCCCTCTCCTTCGCGCTCACCCGGCGGCGCGCGTGAAAGCGATCCACGTCACCTCCGAGATCGGTTCGCTGCGCTCGGTGCTGGTGCACACGCCCGGCAACGAGTTGCTGGGCGTCACGCCAGGCACGCGGGAGGACTACCTCTACGACGACGTGATCGACCTGGAGCATGCGCGGAAGGAGCACCGGCACCTGGTGGCGGTGCTCGAACGCTTCACCGAGGTGATCCAGGTCCGCGACGCGCTGGCCGAGATTTTCGCGAAGACCGAGGTGCGTGACCGCCTGGTGGGGCGCGCTCTCGACATCGTGCCCTCCGACGCGCTGGCGCAACGCCTGTCCAAGCTGCCGGTGCGCGAGCTGGTGGACGTGCTGGTCGCGGGCGCGGTCGAGGAGCCGGGCCCGATCGCGGCGGCGCTGAACGAACAGGGTTACATGCTCCCGCCGCTGCCCAACCTCTTCTTCACCCGGGACGTCGGGATCGTCATCGGCGGGCATGCGGTGATCGGCTCGATGCGCTACGGGGTGCGCTGGACCGAGGAGCTGCTGGTCTCGGCGCTGTTCCGGTTCCACCCGGCGTTCGCGAACGCCGGCATCCTCTACGACGGTTCGGAAGAGCGGCGCACCAATTTCAGCCTCGAGGGCGGGGACGTGCACCCGCTGCGTCCCGATCTCGTCGTGCTGGGATTCTCCGAGCGCTCCTCGCCGGCCGCGCTCGATTACCTCACCGACGTGCTGTTCGAGAAGTGCGGCATCGAGGACGTCATCGTGGTGGTGATGCCCAAGGAGCCGACGGCGATCCACCTCGACATGATCTTCACCCAGGTGGACCGCGAGATGTGCGTGGTCTACCCGCCGCATTTCGTGGGCCCGGAGCGGCTCGCGGTGCTCCACCGCCACAAGGGCCAGGCGGCGGTGAAGGAGATGCCGAACCTGTTCGCCGCGTTGAACGCGGTGCGCCACCCGCTGGAGCCGATCTTCTGCGGCGGCGCCAGCCGCGCCGACCAGGAGCGGGAGCAGTGGGGGTCGGCGTGCAACTTCGTGTCGGTGCGGCCGGGCGTGGTGGTCGGGTACGACCGTCACGACGCCACGCTGAAGGAGATGCAGAAGGCCGGCTTCCGTATCGTGCCGGCTCGAAAGTTCCTGGGCGGCGAGGACCCGGTGGACGACGACGCGCGCGCCGCCATCGTGATCAAGGGCAGCGAGCTGATCCGCGGCGGCGGGGGGCCCCGCTGCATGACGATGCCGCTCCGCCGCGACGATCCGTGAGGACGCTCTCCGAGCGTGCGCTGGTCTACCTCCGCGAAGGCCCGCGGCAGCCCCTCGACATCACCCGCGACGTACTCGGCCTCCAGCGCGCCAACCCTGCGGTGGCGGAGCGCCTCGTGGTCGCGCTGCTCGGCGCGGACCCGCGCTTCGCGTTCGACGTCGAGGGCTGCTGGAGCGTGGTGCCGGCGCCGGCGTGGCGCGGAGTCCCGCTGCGCGACATCCGCTTCGCCGTGGTGGACGTCGAGACCACGGGCATGCGCGCCCGCCACGGCGACCGCATCACCGAGATCGCGGTCGTCCACGTGGATGGCGGCCGGATCCAGGTGGCGTTCGAGTCGCTCGTGAACCCCGGGCGACCGATCCCGCCGCGCATCGTCTCCCTCACCGGCATCACCGACGCGCTGGTGAACGGGGCGCCGCCATTTGAGCAGATCGCCGATCCGGTGCTCGCGGCGCTGGCGGGACGCGTGTTCGTGGCGCACAACGCGCGCTTCGACTGGCGCTTCGTGGAGGCGGAGGTGGAGCGGGCGCGCGATGCGATCCTGCGGCCACCGCGCCTCTGCACCGTCCGGCTCACCCGCGCGCTGGTGCCCGAGCTCGAGCGACGTAACCTCGACAGCGTGATCCATTTCTTCGGTATCGAGACCGACCGCCGTCACCGCGCCGCGGGCGACGCCGTCGCCACCGCCCAGGTGCTGCGGCGGCTCCTTCAGCGCGCCGAGACCAGCGGCATCGCTACCTGGCAGGAGCTGGAGGTGATGGCCGGATGAGCGGCGCGCTCCAGTTCAAGGTGGGGCGGCTCACCTGCTGGACGCTGGAGGGCGGGCTCCAGCGGCTGGACGGCGGCGCGATGTTCGGCGTGGTGCCCAAGCCGCTCTGGGAGCGCCGCATCCCCGCCGACGATCGCAACCGCATCCCGCTCGCCATGCGCTGCCTGCTGGTGGAGCATCCGGACGGCCTGGTGCTCATCGACACCGGCCTGGGCAACAAGGAGAACGCGAAGTTCCTCGACATCTACGGGGTCGAGAACGCCGGCGACCCGGGGCCGACGCCGCTCGAGGACGCGATCCGCGAGACCGGGCATCAGCCAGCGGACGTGACGTGGGTCATCAACAGCCACCTGCACTTCGACCACGCCGGCGGCAATACGGTGAAGCGGGAGAACGGCGCGGTGGAGGTGGCGTTCCCGAACGCGACCTACGTGGTGCAGCGTCGCGAGCTGGAGTTCGCCACGATACCTAACGAGCGCATCCGGGCGAGCTACCTCGCGCCCAACTTCGCGCCCATCACCGCCCTGGACCGCTGGCGCCTGCTGGATGGCGAGGCGGACGTGCTCCCGGGCATCCGCGCGATTCCCACTCCGGGCCACGTGCCCTACCACCAGTCCATCCTGGTGAGCGACTCGGGCGAGTCGGCCTGCTTCCTCGGCGACCTGGTGCCGACGTCGGCGCACCTGCCGGCGCCCTGGATAATGGGCTACGACCTCGAGCCCCTGGTCACGCTCGCCACCAAGAAGGCGCTCCTGCCGCGGGCCGCGCAGGAAGGCTGGCAGCTGGTCTTCGAGCATGATCCGGTGGTGGCACGGGGCAGGGTGGGACGGGACGAAAAAAAGGGCTGGACGACGGAGTTGGCTGAGAAGGTCGCCGCCGGGGGCTGAAAGGCAGGGCAGCCGCGGACCTCAGGCCTTCCGGCCGAGAAGGCCGGCCCCGATCATCAGCGCGCCGCCGCCGGCCGCAACGACGCCGACCCACATGGGAATGGCGCGCTGTTCCTGCACCGAGGCTTCGAAGCCGCCACCCTTACCACGCTGCGGTGCGAGGAATAGCTGATGCCTCTCTTAGAGTGTCGGGGATTACCCCGACCCCCCCCTCGTACAGGGGATTACCCCCCTACCTCAAGAAGCGTACCTACTCTCATCCGTTCGTGCGATTGGTGTTCAACCCGATCGTCCCTACTCTCCCTGT
>JAUYOW010000148.1 GCA_030697825.1 Gemmatimonadales bacterium
AATACGCAGGGGGATACATGCCAGGTTCACGTCAGGGCGCGGTCGGATTGGGTGGCAATACGTTTGATGCCATCATCGTCGGCGCCGGTTTCGCCGGCCTCAGCGTCGCGAAGCGGCTTGCCACGGTGCCGGTGGACATCACCCTGATCGACCGGGAGAACCATCACCTCTTTCAGCCGCTGCTCTACCAGGTGGCGACGGCCGGACTGTCGCCGGCCGACATCGCCTGGCCCATTCGAGGTCTGGTCCGGCACCAGCGCAACACACGCGTGCTGCTGGGCGCGGTCACCGGCGTCGATCGTGTGCGCAAACGCGTAATCATGGGGGGCCGCAACATTGCCTATGACGTTCTGGTGCTCGCGACCGGAGCGACCCATGGCTATTTCGGTAACGATAGCTGGGCCGCCCATGCGCCCGGCCTGAAGGCGATCGACGACGCCACGGAGATCCGCCGCCGTCTGCTGCTCGCCTTCGAGCGCGCGGAGATGGAATTAGATGCTTGCGAGCGCGAACGGCTCCTCACCATCGTCATCGTCGGCGGCGGGCCGACCGGGGTCGAGATGGCCGGCGCCGTCGTCGAACTGGCGCGCAAGGCGCTCGCGGCCGACTTCCGCGCCATCGATCCGCAGCAGACGCGCGTGCTGCTGGTCGAGGCCGGACCACGGTTGCTGCCAAGCTTTCCGGAGCCGCTGTCGCGCTATGCCGAGCAGGTGCTTCGGCGCCTCGGCGTGGATGTCCGTCTGAAACAGGCAGTCACGCGCTGCAGTACGACCGGGGTCAGGCTGGGCGACGAGAGCGTGTCCGCGGGCACGGTGATCTGGGCGGCGGGGATTGCCGCTTCACCGGCTGCCCACTGGCTCGCCGTGGCGGGCGATCGCGTTGGCCGTGTGTTGGTCGGTCCCGATTTGCGGCCGCCCGACATGGACGACGTTTTCGTCATCGGCGACACGGCGCTCGCCCATGGCGATGCCGGCGAGCCACTCCCCGGCATCGCCCCGGTCGCCAAGCAGCAGGGCGCCTATGTGGCC
>JAUYOW010000149.1 GCA_030697825.1 Gemmatimonadales bacterium
GCGGCTCTTGCTGCGCTGGCGCACGCTCGAGGCTCATGCCTGACGCGGCCGTCGAGCTCCGCGGGGTCTCGAAGGTGTTCGTCGCCCGCGACCGCCGTGTGGTGGCGCTCCAGGACATCGACCTCAGCATCGCCCACAACGAGTTTGCCGCCATCCTGGGTCCCTCCGGCTGCGGCAAGTCCACTCTCCTGAACATGGTGGCCGGCTTCGATCGCCCGTCCGGCGGACAGGTCCGCGTCAACGGCGCGCCCGTGGAGGTCCCGGACCCCAGCCGGGGCGTGGTCTTTCAGGAGGCGGCGCTCTTTCCCTGGTACACGGTGTGGGACAACGTGAGCTTCGGGCCCCGGACCATGGGCGTCCCAGCGGCCCAGTACCGTCCCAAGGTCGAGGCCTATCTGGACCAGGTCGGGCTACGCGGATTCGAGCGTCACTATCCGGCCGAGCTCTCGGGCGGGATGAAGCAGCGGGTGGGCATCGCGCGGGTGCTGGTCATGGAGCCCGAGGTGCTGCTGATGGACGAGCCCTTCGGGAGTCTGGACGCGCAGACCCGGCTGGTGATGCAGGAGCTGCTGCTCTCGGTGTGGGAGCGGCACCATCAGACCGTGCTCTTCATCACCCACGACATCGAGGAGGCGCTCCTCCTGGCCGACTCGGTCTCCGTCATGACCGCCCGCCCTGGCCGCATCAAGAAGCGCCTCACTGTCGAGCTGCCCCGACCGCGGACCGTCGAATTGACCACGTCGCCGCTCTTCAACGAGCTCAAGCGCGAGGTCCTTGCGCTGATCCGCGAAGAAAGCCGGCGCGCCGCCATCGAAAAGACCGACAGCCTTTGACAGGCGCACTGCCTAGCTCGGCGGCTGAGCAGCTCGCGGCCGTGATGGCCGAGCTCGAGGCGTTCGGACAGGCGAACGACGCGACGATCACCGAGCGCCCTCGGCGAATGCTCAACATCACTCGCGACACGGGCGAGCTCCTGTCCGTGCTCGTGAGGGCCACCGACGCCCGGCGGGTGCTCGAGATCGGGACATCCAACGGTTACTCGACCCTGTGGCTGGCGAGCGCCGCGCGGTCTCTCGGCGGCTCGGTGACGACGGTCGAGGTGTCCGAGTTCAAGGTCGAACTGGCGAAGGCCAACTTCGCTCGATCGGGCCTGTCGGCCTCCATCTCTCTCGTCCATGACGACGCGGGTCACGTGCTTCGGCGTTCTCCGGACGCGAGCTTCGACCTCATCTTTCTCGATTCCGAGCGGCCCGGGTATCCCGGTTGGTGGCCGAATCTCAGACGGGTGCTCCGGCCGGGCGGTCTCCTGGTCGCAGATAACGCCACGTCTCACCCGGAACAGATGGCGCCGTTCGTCGCCCTGGTGAAGGCCGATCCGGAGTTCAGCACCTGTCTCGTGCCCGTCGGGAATGGCGAGTTCCTCGCGGCGAGGGCGGGACAACATTAGCGCGATGGAGACAAAGGAGGTGGACGGGAAGCTGGTGGTCACGCACGAGGGCTACACGCCGGACCCGGACGGCACGACGCTCAAGAACTGGTTCAGGAAAAGGAGGCTCGAGATGAAAGCGAATGATCCCTCGACTCGCCACCACGTAACGCGGCGGACGGTGCTCGGCCTCGCCGCGGCCGGCGCCGTGATGGCCGTGGGCGCCACCACGTTCGGCCAACAACCCGGCGCGCCGCAGGCGCCGCGGGTCAAAGGGCCGCGCGTGTGGCTCGACATGGACCAGGCCGAGCTCGACGCCGCCTACGACCAGCGTGTCTATGCCCCGAACCTGGCGCAGCTCGTCAAGCGCTACGACACGAACAGCGAGGCCGTGCGGGCGCGCCTGGGCGCGCCCCGGCGCTACACGTATGGCACCGTGCCCATCGAAGGGCTCGACGTCTACACGACCAAGCACACGAATGCGCCGATCAACATCTACGTTCATGGGGGCGCGTGGCGGGGCGGCCTCGCGAAGAGCTACGCCTTCCCGGCCGAGCTGTTCGTGCACGCCGGCGCGCATTACGTGGTTCCCGACTTCAGCTGGGTGCAGGACGCGGGGGGCAGTTTGATGCCGATCGCCGATCAAGTGCGCCGCGCGGTCGCCTGGGTGTACAAGAACGCTCAGAGCTTCGGCGGTGATCCGAATCGCATCTACGTCTCCGGCCACTCCTCGGGCGGCCACCTCGCGGGCGTGATCCTCACCACCGACTGGATGAGGCACTACGGCCTGCCGGCCGATACCGTGAAGGGCGGGCTCTGCTGCAGCGGCATGTTCGACCTGAAGCCGGTGCGCCTCTCGGCGCGCAGCTCCTACGTGAAGTTCACCGACGAGATGGAGGAGGCCCTGAGCCCGCAGCGCCGTCTCGACAAGCTCACCGCCCCGGTCATCGTCGCCTACGGAACTCTGGAGACGCCCGAGTTCCAGCGCCAGTCGCGCGACTTCGCCGCCGCGGTGAAGTCGGCGGGCAAGCCGGTGCAGCTCCTCGTCGCCAACGGCTACAACCACTTCGAGATCATCGAGACGCTCGCGAATCCTTACGGCCTCCTGGGGCGCGCGGTGCTCCAGCAGATGCAGCTCGCCCAGGCGTGACGCCCGTGTTCGCGCGAATCGGCACGTGGCAGGGATCGCGCGACGAGCTGGAGCGCTGGATCGCGCGCGCGCGTGAAGAGGTCAAGCCGACTATCCGCCAGGATCCTGGGCTTGAAGCCGCCTACTGGCTCGTCGACCGCGACGGCGGCAAGGGGCTGATCGTGACGCTCTGGGAGAGCGAGGAGGCGATGCGAGCGAGCGAGCAGGCGCGGCTCCGAAGACAGACGGCCACGTCGGCAGCCACGGGGGCCAGGGTGACGACGGACCGGTACGAGGTCGTCGACTACGTCAGACGACCTTGTCGTTTCTGAGCCTCTCGATGTCCTCGCGCGTCAGGCCGAGCTCGGCGAGGATCTCGTCGGTGTGCTGGCCGTGCGTGGGCGCGGGCAGGCGCACGGCGCCGGGCGTGCGCGAGAGCGCCACCGGCAGCCCCTGGACCCTGATCTCGCCGCGCTCCGCGTGCTTCACCGGCTGGGCGAGCCCGAGGTGCTGCACCTGCCGGTCCTCGAAGACCTGGCGGACGTTGTAGATCGGCCCCGACGGTACGCCAGCCTTGTTGAGGGCATCGATCCACTCGGCGCTCGTCTTGCCGACGAGCACCCCGTTCAGCTCCAGGTTCATCGCCTTCCGGTTCTTCGACCGGTCCCCCAGCGTCTTGAAGCGCGGATCGTCGATCAGATGCTGGGCGCCGGTCGCCTCGCAGAGTCGCCGGTACATCACCTGACCCGACGCGGCGATGTTGATGTGGCCGTCGGCTGTCGTGAACACCCCGGTCGGGATGCCTGTGGGATGATCGTTGCCGGCCTGGGGCGGGATCTCGCCGTCGATGAGCCAGCGCGCGGCCTGGAAATCGAGCATCGTCACCATCGCCTGGAGGAGCGAGGTGTGGACCCATTGTCCGCGGCCCGACGTCTCTCGCTCGAGGAGCGCGACGAGGATGCCCTGCGCGAGGAACATGCCGGCGGTGAGATCGGCGACGGGGATGCCGACGCGCACGGGGCCCTGCCCCGGCAGCCCGGTAATGGACATCAGGCCGCCCATCCCCTGGGCGATCTGGTCGTAGCCGGGACGCTCGCTGTACGGCCCCGTCTGGCCGAAGCCCGAGATGGAGCCGTAGACCAGCCGCGGATTGATCTTCGAGAGCGTCTCGTAGTCGATCCCGAGCCGGTGCTTGACGTCGGGGCGGTAGTTCTCGACCAGGACGTCGGCGCGCTCGACGAGCTTCTTCAAGATCGCGACGCCCTCGGGGTGCTTGAGGTCGAGCGTCATCGAGCGCTTGTTGCGATGGAGGTTCAGGAAGTCGAAGCCGATCGACGTCGAGTCGCCCTCGACGATCTCGCGCGTCTCGATCTTGACAACGCGCGCCCCCATGTCGGCGAGCTGGCGCACGCACGTGGGTCCGGCGCGCGCCCGGGTGAGGTCGATGACGGTGATGTGGGCGAGCGGCAGCGCGGCCATCAGCGGGTCACCGCGCCCGGCAGAATCGCCGAGCCGGTCTGGGAGGCCGGGTTGCGACGGGGCCACCTGCCGGCGTCGACCGCGGTCAGGAAATCGAGGACGGCGCGGTTGAAGACGTCCGGCTCTTCGAGGTTCACGGCGTGGCCCGACTTCGGGATCACGACGAGCCCGGCCGTCGGGATCTTCCGCTTCATGAAGATCCCGGGCTCGAGACATGGCTCGTCCTCGTCCCCCGTGACGATGAGGGTCGGGACCTCGAGCTTCTCGAGCCGATCGGCGAGGTCGAAGATCGACGGTCGTGTCATCTGCACACCCCGGAGCGTGAGCGCGTGCCCGAGCGCCGAGCCCGCCGCGAGGCGCTCGTAGAACTCCTGCCAGCCGCTGGGATCCTTGTCCATGAACTGGACGCGCGTCGGCCCCTTGGCATAGGTCTCCGCGGTCTTGGCCATGCCGTTCTCGGTGAACTGGCGCGCGGTCAGCTCGGCATCCTGTCTGAACTTCTCGCGGTCGCCGGGAACGCTCCCGTACCCCGCTCCCGCGACCACGAGCGAGAGCGCGCGCTGGGGATGGCGCAGGCCGAAGTGGAGCGTCGCATAGCCGCCCATGGAGAGCCCGCAGATGTGCGCCGTGACGATCCCGAGATGATCGAGGACGCCCTTGATGTCCTCGACGGCCTGATCCTGCGAGTAGGCGGCCAAATCTTTTGGAATGTCGGACGGCGGGTACCCGCGGGCGTTGAAGGCGATCGTGCGGTAGCGGCGCGAGAAGAAGCGTACTTGCAGATCCCAGCTCCGATAATCGCCCGCGAACTCGTGGACGAAGATCAGCGGGGTGCCCGCGCCGATCTCCTCGTAGAACAGGTTGACGTCACCGACTCTCGCGTGGGGCATGGTCCTCTCTCGGTCGGTCCGACCAGCTGAAGTTGACTTGCAACACGTCGAACGTCTTGGTGCCGGCGGGGAGTTGGGCCGTGACGGTCTCGCCGACGCGCTTGCCGATCAGCGTCCGGGCGAGGGGCGACAGGACCGAGATGCGTCCGTTCGCGGGCTCGGCCTCGTCCGAGCCGACGATCTGGTATCGGAATTCCTTGCCCGTCTCGTCCTCGAGGAGCACCGTCGAGCCGAACGTGATGCGGTCGCCGGACGTCGGCGGGGCGATGACCTCGGCGCTCCCCACCTTCGCCTCGAGATCCGCGATGCGTCCCTCCATGAAGCTCTGCTTCTCGCGCGCGGCGTGGTACTCGGCGTTCTCCGAGAGGTCGCCGTGAGCGCGCGCCTCGGCGATCGCCCTGATGATGGCCGGCCGCTCGACGCGCTTGAGCCGGTCCAGCTCCTGGCACAGCTTCTCGTAGCCCGCGCTGGTCATCGGTGTGCGCTGGACAGCCATGGCCTTTACCCTACCACGGGACCGCGAATGCGCTGGTCGCGCTCCTCGTCGCGCCGGGCTCGAGGACCGCGTGGCGGACCCCCTCCTTCAGGTCGGCGGGGTCGACGCGGGCGCGGCCGGCGCGGGCGGCGTGGAGCTTCGCCACCCACTTCGTGAAGCCGTAGAGCGCGAGCATCGTCTGGTAGCCCCGGAACACGCCGTGCATGGGCGTGAGGGTCTTCCGGACAAGGACGTGGCCCCAGTACTCGCGCAGGAAGCCGTCGAGGTCGCCGTCAGTCGCGAACGTCACGCGCTGGACCCGCTCGATCATCGCCGAGCCGTCGCCCGTCACGTCGCGGACAGCGCCCCGGCCGCGCCGGAACTTGAGGAAGTTCGCGTAGAGCGTCGCCACGAGGCGGAGCCGGGACATAC
>JAUYOW010000150.1 GCA_030697825.1 Gemmatimonadales bacterium
GATAGAGAGCTCAGCAGCCGGCTCGCTCACGCGCCACCGCAGGACGTCCGTCACTACCTCCGGCCGCTCGTCCCCCGGCCGCCACACCTCGACCACCGCGGCCTCCACATCCACGATCCAGTACTCGCCCACGTGCTGCGCCTGATAGAGGCGCCGCTTGAGCACGCGGTCGGCCCGTGCCGATGAGGGCGACAGGATCTCGACGGCGAGCAGCAGGGTCCGGAACGTCAGCCAGTCGTTCGTCACTTCAGCCTTCGGTACCACGAACAGGTCGGGCTGAACGAGCGTGTCCTCGTCCCAGGAGATATCCGCGGGAGAGGCGAGGAGTTGGAGGTCTTCCCTCGTTCTCTCGAGGTACGGCAGCAGCGCACCGATGAGCCGCATCTGCACTAGCTGGTGCCGCGGCATGGGGGCCGGCGTCACCAGCAATTCCCCCGCGATGACCTCGTACCGCTTGCCGTCATCGGGGAGCGCGCGAACCATCTCGGCCGTCCAGCGGCCGGCTGTGGCGGGCATAGCCATAGTATTCGTCCTCGGCGGCGTGTGGCGCAAGAGAGAAGCACGCGCCACACTAACACCGAGGGGCCTCGGAACCGGTACCATTTTCACGCAGTACTGGTGCGTTATCTTGCGAGCGGGTCTTCTCCCGTGCGAAGTTCCGGCCCCATGTACCGAAAGGCCGTCAACCACCTGAAGCGGGTGGACCCCAAGCTCGCCAAGGTCATCGCGCGGGTGGGCCCGTGCCGCTTCGGGCGCATCACCGACCACACGCACTTCTACCACCTGGTCCGCGCCATCGTGTACCAGCAGCTTTCGTGGAAGGCTGCCGCGACCATTCACCGCCGCTTCATCGAGCTGTTCGATTCGAGCCCGCCCCGCCCCGAAGCGGTCGCGGCGGAAAGCGAGGAGCGCCTGCGTTCGGCCGGGTTGTCGCGACAGAAGGCGTCCTACATCAAGGACCTGGGCCGCAAGGTGGCCGACGGCGAGGTCCCGTTGGATGGCATCGACGCACTACCGGACCTCGAGGTGATCGAGGTCCTCACCAAGGTGAAGGGCATCGGGGTCTGGTCGGCGCAGATGTTCCTGATGTTCCGCCTCGGCCGACCGGACGTGCTGCCCGTGCTCGACCTCGGCATCCGCAAAGGCGTGCAGCTCACCTACGGCATGCGGTCCATGCCATCACCCAAGCGGGTGCTGAAGCTGGGCAAGGTGTGGTCGCCGTACTCCACGATCGCGAGCTGGTACTTGTGGAGGAGCCTGGACGGGCCGGCGGGATAGTCCGGATCCGCGAACCCGGCGCGCGGGAAGCAACCTGCGAAGTGGTCGGTCACCAGCCCCGCCGCCGGGTCCCGGATCAGCTTTGCGTTCCTTGCGATCAGCCTGTATGGTCGAAGCGGCGCCCGTCCCGGGCGCCGAGGGAGGGCCTGGCCATGGGTATCCTGGACAAGTTGAAGGCGGCCGCCGCGGCGGTGACGGGTGGCGCGGCGCAGGTGACGCTGGAGTACGAGCCGCGAGGCGCGTTGCCCGGCGAGACGATCCGCGTGAAGGTCACCGCGGCCTCCGCCGGTGCGGAGGTGAAGTCGGGGGGCGTGTTCGTGGATCTCCGCGCCGAAGAGCGCATCCGCGTCCCGCGAAGCGCCGTTGCCATGCAGACCAAGGACTCGGTCCTCTCGATGGGCGACATCCACGTCGAGAAGACCACCTTCGAACAGTCCTTCCAGATCGCGCCGCCGCTGGTGCTCGCGCCCAACGAGACCAAGCAGGTCGAGGGCACGGTGCAGGTGCCGCCCGGGCTCGAGCCCAGCTACCGGGGGCCGCATGCCGAGCACCAGTGGCAGATCCGCGGCCGCCTAGACGCCTTCGGGAACGACCCCGATTCCGGCTGGCAGCCGCTGCGGATAGGCGCGAAGGGGTAGGGTTCAGTCCTTGTACGGATCGAACTCCCGGCCGCCCGCCATCACGACGATCAGCGGCCTCAGCGTGTGCAGGACCTCGACGGTGCCACGCTGGGCAGCGAGGACGTCAGGCAGCCGGCGGTAGACGTGCGGGCTCTCGTCGAGTCCCCCGCCGCGCAGCACCACCCCCTTCTGCCGCACCCACGACGACATCATCTCGTGCGAGACGCGGCCCGGCCGGATCACCTCGCCGGTGCGCCGGTTGGTCTTCCCCGCCGCCTCGGTCCGGCTCATCACCCGTCCCGCGCCGTGCACCGTGGAAAAGAGCGCGGCTTCCTGGAGCCGGCGGATCTCCGGGTCGGCGGCCACGGCGCCCTGCACGATCACGGCGTTGTCGCCCATCGAGCCGCCGACGAACCCCTTCTGGCCGGGGAACGCCGGCGTGGCGCCCTTGCGGACGACGTAGTACTGCTCGCCGCCGTGGTCCTCGATCCAGGCGAAGTTGTGGTGGTTGTGCACCAGTTCCACTTCGCGACCGCCGAGGATGGACACGACCTTCCGCGCTACCCACTCGCGGCCGGCGTAGGCGTAGCGACCGGCGAGATTCATCAGCTGCCAGTACGCGTCACCCAGCGGCGCGTGGACCTCGAGCAGGGTCTCGCGCTCGGGAACGCGCGCGCCCCACTGGCGGTTCTGCGCCAGCGCCATGAAGCCGGACGCCACGGTGTGGCCCAGCCCGCGGCTGCCGAAATGCACCCCGACCCAAACGCGGTCGGATTCGTCCGCGAACACGTCCACGTAGTGGTTGCCCGACCCCACGGTTCCGAGCTGCTCGCGCGCCTTCTTCCGGAGCGCGTCGCGCTCGTGCTTGCCGGGGACCGCCTCCCAGGCCGCGTCCGCGAAGAGCGGGTGATCGGTGGGCGCGTCGTTCGCGCGGTTCGTCCGGCCGATCCCGAACGAAATGACGCTCTGGATCTCGTCGGCCAGCGGGTTGAGACGGTCCGCGATCGTGGCGTGCGTGAGGTCGGTCCGGAGGGCGGCGTTGCCGCACGCGATGTCGAAGCCTACTCCCACGACCGACACCCGGTCGCGGTACGCCGCCACGCCGCCGATGGGCATGACGTAGCCCACGTGGCCGTCCGCCATCAGCGCCGCCCGCTCGGCGCGCGACGCCACGTCTCGCAGCTGGTCTAGGGTCTTGGGCTCGTGCGTGCCGAAGATCTGCATCGTCTAATAGTCCTCCGTCACTAACCTGTCCTCCCGGGTCAAGGCCGAGGTAGGGGGGACGCGCCCGCGGGGCCTACCGCGGCAGAAAAATCGCCCCGAAGCCGACCGCACCTGTATTCACCCAATCGCGGTCACTATTGAACAATCGCTGCCCGGCGTCCAGGCGCAGGCCGATGGTATCGCTGAGGCGGGCGACGAAGCCGATCCCGAAATATCCCTCCGGCACGAAGCCTCCATCGCCGATGAGCGCGCCGATCCCGAAACGCAGCAGGACCGCCATATGGTGGTTGGTGAGGCTGAAGACCGGCCCGACTTCGGTGATGAAGCCCGCCGGCGATCGTGCCAGGATGGCGAACGTGAGGTCGCTCCCTGCCCGACGGTTCTGGACGTCGGTCACGCGAAAAGTCAGCAACGTCGCGCCTGCGCCGTCGACGGTCAGGCGCTCGAGTCCGAACGTCTGGGTCGATCCGTGCAGAGCGGCCAGCGTGTCACGTGGTTCCTGTGCGGTGACTGAGCGGGCCGTCGCTACCGTGGCGACAAGCGCTGCTGCGATCCCCATCTTGACGGTGCGCACGAATCCTCCAGCGAGGTGGTGGAGGAGAAGCTACTCGCTCGCCGGGCCGGCGGTACGGGAGTTGTGACGAAGACGGGCTACGGCATGGGTTGCCACTTGGACATGACGAAAGCACGACGTGAGATGATCGTTCACCATCCCCGCCGCCTGCATGTAGGCGTAGCAGATCGTGGGACCCACGAACGTGAAGCCGCGTTTCCTGAGGTCCGTGCTCATCGCTTCCGACTGCGTGGTCGAGGCCGGGACCTGCCCCAGCTTGCGCCACCGGTTCTGCTTCGGCTGCCCGCCCACGAAGCCCCAGATATAGCCGTCGAAGCCGCCGAACCGCTCCTGAACGGCGAGAAACACTCGCGCGTTCTTGACCGCGCCCGCGACCTTCAAGCGGTTGCGGACGATGCCGGGGGTGCGGAGCAACTTGGCGATGCGCGCCGCCGGGTAGCGGGCGACTCGCTCCGGATCGAAGCCGTCGAACGCGTCGCGGTAGGCCTCGCGCTTCTTGAGGATCGTCTCCCACGAGAGCCCGGCCTGCGCGCCGTCGAGCAGGATGAACTCGAAGTGCCGGCGGTCGTCGTGCAGCGGCACGCCCCACTCGGTGTCGTGGTAGGCGCGATAGAGGTCCGACTTCTCGCACCACCCGCAGCGGATGACCGCCCCGGCGTCGCGTGTTGCCACCGTCACTCCGTTCGATGAGTGTGAACCCGCGCCGGAGCTTCCGGAGGCGCGGAACGCCGTCTAGTCCCCGGCGGGCTCCGCAAGCAGCCGCTCCACGATGGTTTCGAGCTCCGCTACGAGCCGTTCGTACTGCCCGCCGAGGGCGGGGCCATAGAAGCCCGCGTGCACACGGCGCACGCGACCGTCGCGGCCGAGAAAGATGAGCGTGGGGAAGGCGATCGGGCCGGAGAGCTGCGGCTGGCCCGCCGCGGCCGCATCGCTGATGCCCGCCAGGAGAAGCGGGAACGGCACGCCGAACTTGTCGCGGAAGCGGCGCACCAACGCGCCGTCAACTGCCGTGTCGCCCGTGACCTCGTAGGCCAGCCCAACCATCTCCAGGCCGCGCTCGTGATAGCGGTTCCACAGCCCGATCAGCGCCGGCTCGGCGTCGTGGCAGGTCGGACACCAGGTGCCCATGATGTTCACCAGCACGACCTTGCCGCGGAACCGCGGGTCCGCGTCGGTGACGATGCGGCCGTCGAGATCGGGAAAGCTGAAGCGGAACGGCCCCGCGGTATCGCCCCGCACGACCTCGGCGGGCGGGCGCAGGTGCGGCGCGCCGGTGCTGCGAACGGCGACGAACGGAGTCTGGGTGCGCAGGCCGGCGTGGAAGACCCCGCGCAGGGTGTCGCCGTCCAATCGCCCCGTGAGCAGGTAGACGAACGAACCGTCGAAGTGCGCCAGGTCGAAGCTGTCGGCCTCGGCGCGGCCCCAGAAAAGTCCGAAGTCTCCCCCCGAGCCGACGATCGTGCCTTCGAGGCCCGTTGCGGCGGCGCGGAACTCGAACCGGCGCGGCGCCCGCCGGCCGTCGGTTTCGAACCACGCGTCCCACCGGCCGAGCAGCCGGACGGCAGGAGCCTCCGCCGGCCAGGTGCCGCGCGCGGCGCGGAATGGGATGGTGCGCGGGCCGCGGCTTCCGACATTATGATAGTCGCCGGTGAGTGAATCTCCGGCGATGCGGGCCGTGATCGTCGCCGCGTAGTCCGCCATCTCAAAAACGAGCGAGTCGCCGCGCTGCCTAACCGCCGAGAATGGGTCGCAGCGGGAGCCGTTACACAAGCGCGCACGCAGGCCGCCGCGCCGCTCCGCCTCGATCACGATGCCGAACCGCAGCGGGCCTCCCGCCAGGTCGAGCACCGCCCGCCACGATCCGGCCGGCGACGGCGGGGAGCCTGGTGCGGCGGGCACGGCGGGCACGGAGGGCACGGAAGGCATGGAGGGCACGGAGGGCACGGAAGGCACGGAAGGCGCGAGCCGCGCCGGCAGGGCGAGCGACGCGATCAGGGCACCCATCCACGTCAGCGGCGTCACGGGCGAGCTCGCACGGGGCGGTCGTCGTGCGCTTGGTACCGCTCGCCGGCCTCGACCTTGGCCGGGATCTCGTTCCCCGGCCAGGGGATCGGGCAGGGATACACGCTGCTGTAGGCACAGAACGGGTTGCGCGCGCGGTTGAAGTCCACGCGGTAGCGGCTGTCGGGGAGCGGGATGAGCGTGACGAAGCGTCCGGCGGGGTAGGTGCCGTGCGCGTTGGTGCTGTCGCGGAAGTAGATGGTCAACTCCGATTCCTCGGTGCCCGGCACGGGGACGCGGTAGACGCGCAAGCTCGTCACCCGTCCGCCCCAACGCACGTCGAACGTGCCTGCGTCGGTGGCCTCTACCTCTACGCCGTCGAGCGTGAGCATCCGTTGGGTGCGCGGGCGCGCTGGCCGCGCTATCGGTCCCGTCACTTCGGCCGTTGCCGAGAATGCATAGAAGCGTGGAGGGGTGGCGTTGCGGATGGGGCCGTAGCGTGCCGGCGAGAGCGAGACCGCCGCGTAGGGCGAGTTCGGCGCCCGCGCCAGCCAGGCCGCGAACTCGGATCGCTCGCGCGCGAGATCGGGCGGCGTCTGGGCGGCGAGGGCCGCCGGAAGGCAGAGAAGCAGCAAGGCGCGCATCACTGGGCTGTAGGATAACACCGGGGCGACGCGACCGGCTGTGGCCGCTAGGCCAGCGGCTTCCCGGGCGCCCAGCCGGCCGACGCGAGGCGCTCCATCAGCGCCAGGACCTCGGAGCGCTCGGCGTAGATGGGCAGCAGCAGCAGGTCGCCCGGCCTCGCCCACTCCAGCGCGGCCTTCACCGCCTCCATCTCCGAGTCCGCATGCGCGAGCGACTCGGCGGGCGCGCCGAGGCGGAGCAGCGCGGTCTTCAGCATCGCGGCCACCTCGCCCCGGGCGCGGCCGGGCAGGTAGATCTCGATTTCCTTGAGCACGATCCGGTCGGGGTGCATCCGCCAGGCGCTGCGCGCGAACTCGATGATCGAGGTGTCGTCGCGATCGCCGGCCTGGCCGAGGGCGTTGGCGACGTTGTGCTTCGCCGCGCCGCCCATGGCGAGCGGGACGTTCTCCACCCGCTCGATCGCCTCACGATTCCTGCCGCGGACGAGCACCAGCTCACCGCTCTCGGCGATGACCGCGTCGCCGCCCGCTGCCACGTGCTCCCGTACGACCGGGTTGTGCTCGTCGAGCGAGATCCAGACCACCGGCGCGGCGATCCTTCGGTTCGACTTCTCCGCCCCCAACTCCTCGACCAGCACCGCGTCGTCCGCGTTGAGGACGAACCGTCCGCCCGCTTTCACGATCCGGCCCACCGTGAACTTCGTTTCCGCCAGCGCGCGGACATCGAAGATCCCCCACTCGCCGAAGTGGCCCTCGGCGACGTTCGTCACGATGGCCGCGTCCGGCTGCCGCCTCGCCTACGACCAGACCGTCGGTGCTCGTGAGCCCCGGCACGAGGCCCGCCGCGCAAACGCATGAGGCGAGGAGCCGGGCGGTGGTGGTCTTGCCGTTGGTGCCGGTGATGAGGACGGTGGGCACGTCGCGCACGCGGCCCCAGTCCGCGTCGTCGGGTTCAGGCAGGCCGGCGGGCGGCCAGGTCATCGAGCCAGAGCCGCCGCCCACCGACACGCCCTTGTGGTCGTAGAGGAAGGTCACGCCGCGCGCGAGGGCCGCGTCGCGCAGCGCGACCAGTGCCGGGTCGCTCTCGTTCACGATCATGCCGTGCAGCCGCGCCGCGCCTTCGCGGGCCGGAGGCTCCGGCCCGCCGGCCGCAATCTCCGCCGCCGCCGCCCAGGCCCATTCGTTGACCTCGGTCGCCGCGTACAGACGGTCGATCGGAGCGCTGATGGCCAGGCTCGCGCCGCCGAGGAACCGCCTAACGATCGCGGACTCGCGGGTCCAGCCCAAGGCGTCCATCATGCGGCGCACCTGGGTTTCCCACGCCGCCACCACGCGATCCCCATCGGCCTCGCGCAGGGAAACGTCGATCACGGCGCCGGGACGGTCCCACAGGAGATTGGGGCCGGGAAGGCGGCGGGAGTCGCGGAGGGTCGGGGGCTTCGTGGGGGCGGGGAGCGGGAGCGGTACCCATCAAACGGCGGACGCGGCTGCGTCCTAGTCCTCCGACTCGCGGGCAAGGCGCACGCCGCGCTCGACGCGCGCGCCGAGTATGAAGTGTTTCTCCGGTTCACCGAGCTGACGCGGGACCGGATCGCGGTGATCATTTCGCACCGGTTTTCGACCGTGCGCATGGCCGACCGGATCCTGGTGCTGCGGAATGGCGAGTTGGTGGAGCGGGGCACGCACGAGTAGTTGCTCGTGAAGGGCAGGCTGTATTCGGAGCTGTTCAACCTCCAGGCGGCGGGGTACCGGTGACGGTCCAGCGACGCGCCGGAGTAGCTGGGCGCATCGTTACCTGCCTCCGGATGGCCACGCGGGACACTGTCGGGCAGCCTTGCGAAGCAGCCGTTTCCGGGCCACATACTACCTGCCATGACCGCCCCGCCCGAAATTCCAGCTCCGACCGAGCCAAGGATCGCGGAGACCCGCCCCGCTCCCGTCCCGGGGCGGGCACTGGCGCTGTCGGTCGCCGCGCTCGTGGTGCCGGTCGTCGGGGGCCTGTTCTTCCCGGAGTCCGTGGGAGAGTACGGGGCCATGCTCTGGCTGCTGGCATTGGTGCCCGCGTTCCTGTTGGCGTATTACCGCGGATGGCGGGGTGTCAGCCTGGCATTCGGAGCGGGGATGGCCGTGCTGGTGATCACGCAGCTGGGCGCCACGCTGACCGATCGCCCGCCGGCAGACTCTCCGCTCCTGCTCCTCGTGATCGCGGCCTACGTTGGCATTACGCTGGGAATCGGCTGGCTCACCGAGATGCTCCGCGACGTCGTCGAGCTGCAGCGCCGCGAAGAAGAGTTCCGTCGTCTGGCCAAGGCGCTTGAGACGATGCAGGTGGGCGTGACGATCACCGATACAGCCGGGCGGATCCTCTACGCCAACCCGGCCGACGCGCGGCAGCACGGGTATGCTGTCGCCGAGGTCATCGGGCAGGACGTAGGCATCTTTGCCTCGGGCGGCTCGCGGAAGCCGCTGACCCCCGAACAACTGCGCCGTCTCTCGAGCTGGAGGCGCGAGAGCAGCAATGTGCGCCGGGATGGCAGCGGTTTTCCGGTGCACCTGCGCTCGGACGTGGTGCTCGGCCGGGATGGGGAGCCGATCGGCGTGGTGACCACGTGCGAGGATATCACCGATCGCCGGGCGTCACAGGAAAGGCTGCAGGAGGCGTACGGGCGGCTGCGCCAGTCGCACGTCGATCTTCAGGCCGCGCAATTGCAGCTGATCGAAGTGGAAAAGCTGGAATCGGTTGGGCGCCTCGCCGCCGGCGTAGCGCACGAAGTTAAGAACCCGTTGATGACGTTGCTCACGGGCGTGAAGTACCTGTCCACCTTCCGGCCGGGGAACGACCCGGAGGTGACGCAGTTACTGGACGACATGCGGGATGCCGTGCTGCGCGCGGACGCCGTCATCAGGGGTTTGCTAGATTTTTCGGCGCCTCACGCCCTTGCCCTCACGCCGCAGAGCCTGAACGCCGTGGTCGAGCGGGCGCTGCCGCTATTGAAGCACGAAGCGGAACGGGCACAGGTGGTGCTGTCGCGCGAACTCGCGCACGACCTCCCCGAGATCGCGCTGGATGGGTTCAAGATCCAGCAGGTCCTGATCAACCTGATCACCAACGCGGCCCATGCGACCCCGCCGGGCGGCCGGATCACCGTCCGTACATCTTTCCGGCCACTGATGCTGATGAGCGGAGTGGCGGGAACTCCGGTCGGCGCCGAGTTTCAGAGTCGGGATTCGGCGGTGTTCGTCGAGGTGGATGACACGGGGAGCGGGATTCCCCCTGCCCAGCTCGGCAAGGTCTTCGACCCGTTCTTCACGACCAAGCCGACGGGGAAGGGAACAGGGCTGGGGCTGTCGGTCGCTCGGCAAATCGTGGAGCTGCACGGGGGCACGCTGCACCTGGACAATCGGCCGGAAGGCGGGGTCCGGGCCACGCTGGTATTCAAATGCAACGCCCAGGAGGGCAACGATGGCAAAGAAGCGAATTCTGCTGGTTGACGACGAGGCGATCGTGACCCGGACGCTCAAGCTGTATCTGGAGGCGACCGGGGCTTACGAGGTGCGGACGGAAAACCACGGACGCCAGGCCGTCGCCACGGCGCGAAACTTCGAGCCCGATCTGATCATGCTCGACCTCATCATGCCCGACACTGACGGCGCGACCATAGCGTCAGAACTCAAGGCGGATGCGCTGCTGAAGAGTGTGCCCATCGTCTTCCTGACCGCCCTCGTGTCAAGGAAGGAAGTGGGGCATGAGGGAAAAGACATCGGCGGGCATCCCTTTCTCGCCAAGCCGGTCGATCCCGAGAAGATCATCGAGTGCATTGAACGGCAACTGTCGCCGAAGGCTCAATGAGCCCCGGAGGGGGTCGGGCTGTCGGGCGTCGAGTGGCAGAAGGTGGCGCTGGCGCGGGCCTACATGCGGGACGCCCAGGTCGTGATTCTGGATGAGCCCACCGCCGCGCTCGACGCGCGCGTCTGCAGCACGATCGTCTCGTTGTACGCCCGCCCCACCGGATCCAGCTCGCCGGATACGCGTACGGATAGAAAATGTCGTGGAAGTGAACCAGGACCCCGGGCTTGAGCCGGGGCAGGACGCGCAGGAAGATGAACGTCACGTCGCTGCCGACCTTGGCAACGTGCGACGTATCCACGAACAGAATGTCAGACGCCTCCAGCCGGTCGAACACCGTGAGCGGGACTTCCTGCACCATCTTGATGTGGGTCTTGGCCGCCGCCAGTTCCTGCGGGGTGAGCAGTGCGTGCAACCGTTTGGGATTCGGCTCGATGAACGTGAGCTCGGGCTTAAGGCCGGCCTGGTCCAGCGCGTCCAGCGTCACCGCCGATGAAACGCGGGTCTCGAAATCGATGTGCCAGGCTTCGCGCACATCCAGGTCGCGGAAGAGCTTCGCGTAGCGGTGGCCGGTGTCGTCGAGCTGCGAGGCAGTGGGGAGCACGCAGACCCGGGCGCGCCGTTCGCGAATCGGCGCAGGATACCCATGTCTCCGCTCTTGTCCTCGGCGCCGCCGATCGGGACAATGTAGCCGCGGCTGGTGCTGTCGTGGAGCGAATCGGTCACGAGCCCGCCCCCTCGAATGTGCCGCGGACCGCCTGCTTTCCGTCCTTCACGTGCCACCGTCCCAGGGCCATCACGTCCGTCACGTCTCCTTTCGTGTCGAGAACCACGAGGTCGGCGTCGGCGCCGACGGCGATGCGCCCCTTGTCCGTGAGGCGGAGCAGGCGCGCCACGTTCGAGGTGAAGGGCGGCAGCACGCGCTCCAGCGCGTTGCCGGTGCGGAGCAGCGACTTCAGCGTGCGCGCCAGGATCCCCGGCTCGCCGATCTCGGATTTCGTGAGGCGGCCCTCACTATCGAAGTTCGCGAGGCAGCCGCCGCCGTCGGAGCTGACGGTGACGAGCTGGGCGGGAAGGCCGGCGTCGAGGTAGCGGAGCAGCGCTTCCTCGGCACTCCACGCGTCTTCCCCCTCGCGGACGGGGAAGGCCGTGATGTCGATGGTGCAGCCGCGTCCCGCGAGTGCGAGCGCTTCGTCGAAGAGGGCCCGGCGCCGGTTCACGTGAGTCGGATTGAAGACACGGGCCGGGATCTCGCTCCGGTCGAGGGCGCGCCGCAGCAGGTCGAGCCCGCGCGGCCCGTCGCCGATGTGGAAGTGGGCGATGCCGGCCTTCCCGGACATCATCCCCGCGACATGGGCCTCGGCGGCGAGCTTCTGCACCTCGTCCGGCCGGGGCTGGCTCGAGCGGTGGTCGCTCAGCGCGATCTCGCCGACGCCGATGATGCGGTCCACGTTCACGATGTCGCCGCGGACGGAGCCGGTGAGCGTAACGGGTGGGATGTGGTAGCCGCCCGTGTGACAGTACGCGGTGATGCCTTCGGCACCAAGGGCGCGCGTCGCGGCGAGGAGCGAGGCGGTGTCACGGGTGACGTCGTCGGTGCCAAGGACGCCGACGACGGTCGTGGTGCCTCCGGCGGTGAAGCTGCTGAGGGGCACGGGTGGGACGCGGGTGTGCGGGCCTGCCTCGCCGCCGCCGCCCGTGACGTGCACGTGACAGTCGATGAGGCCCGGGATCAGCCGCTTGCCCGCCAAGTCGCACTCGGCGACGCCAAGCGATGCCGGGAGCTTCGGGATGTCCGTGCCGATCCACACCACCTTGCCCGCGGCCACGAGGACGTGTCGGCGGCCCAATGGCTCCGGGGTGTAGACCTCGGCGTTCAGCAGGAGTTCGAGCATGAATGTGGGAAGTTAGCGGGTGAAGCAGTGAGGGGGGAAGGCGCCGAGCGCGGACTTCAGTTCTCGTCGCGAAGCGCGAGCAGCCGCGCTGCGTTCCCTCCCAGGATCGCCGCCTTCTCTCCCTCCGAGAGCGGAAGCCCCCGGATGCTCTCCAGCATCGACGGGATGCTGCCGATCTGATGCGGATAGTCGCTGCCCGCGAGGATGTGCTCCGCGCCCGCAAACTCGATCGCCAGCCGGAGCGCCCCCGGGTCGAAATTCACCGTGTCGTAGTAGAACCGCTTGAGGTACTCGCTAGGCGGACGGCCGATGTGCGCGCGGCAATCGCGGAACGCGTGATACCCGCGGTCCAGCCGCTCCGCGATGTAGGGTATCGCGCCGCCGAGGTGCGAGAGCACCCAGGAGATCCGCGGGTACTTCTCGACCACGCCACTGAAGACCAGCTTGGCCGCGGCGAGCGTCGTGTCGAACGGGAACCCGACCAGCGGCATCAGCCAGTAGTCCGTCATCGCTTCCACGCCTACCGGAGCGGTGGGGTGGATGTGGAGGACCGCGTCCAGCTCGTTCGCGGCCCGGTAGAGCGGTTCGTAGCGTGGGTCGGCGAGCGCCACGCCGTTCACGTTGCTGAAAAGCATCGCGCCGCGAAGGCCCCCCTCGGTCATCGCCCGCCTGAGCTCTCGCGCCGAAGCGGCGGGATCGTTCAGCGGCAGCGTGGCGAGGGCCGTGAACCGCGACCCGCGCTCCCGGGCGATCGCGGCGAAGGCGTCGTTCACGAGGCGCGCCAACTCCACCGCCCGGGCCGGTGTCTCCACGTGCGTGCCGGGCGTAGTGAACGTCAGTACCTGCGTATCCACGCCCTCGTGCGCGAGCACGCCGTCGCGGTACGAGATGTCGCGGTGTCCCGGAACGGCGACGTTGTAGTCGCCGGGGTAGTGGAGGACGGGGTTGCTTTCCTCGTCGGTGGTCAGGCGGACGCTGCTGCGTCCGGCCCGCAGCTCGTCGAGGTACGCGGGCGGGTAGAAGTGGTTGTGGAAGTCGATCACGCGCACGCGCGTTCACCCTCCGGCGCGCGGTCGGCGCGCCCAGACGAAGTAGACCGGCAGCCCCGCCGCCACGACCGCGAGGCCGATGAGGCTGTCGAGCGGCGCCGAGACGATCTGCCTAACGGCGACCGCCACCGCCGCGACGATGAAGATGACCGGTACCACGGAGAAGCCCCACGCAGTGTAGCGTGGCACGTAGTCCTTCCGCCGCCTGAGTATCAGGAGGCCGGCCGCCATCAACGCGAAGAATATCCACTCGGTGTAGATCACTCGCGAGAAGAGCTGCGCGTACGTCCCCGTCGCCACCAGCACCGACGACCAGACCGCCTGGAGAAGGATGGCGCGGTGCGGCGTTCGGAAGGTCGGGTGGACGTCGCCGAACCAGCGGAAGACCAGCCCGTCCTGCGCCATCGCGTAATAGACCCGCGGGCCCGCTAGGACGATCCCGGAGAGCGCGCCCAGCGTGGAGAGGATGACGACACCGGCCATGACGTCCGCGCCGCCTGAGCCGAGCAGCACGTCTGCCGCGTCGGCGGCCACCCTGGACGAGGCGGTCATCACGTCGAGCGGCAGCACGTAGAGGTAGACGGCGTTGAGGGCGATGTAGCACGCGGTCACCAGCAGCGTACCCAAGACGAGGGCGCGCGGCATCGTGCGCTCGGGCGCCAGCGTCTCGTCGCTGGCGTACGTCACCATGTGCCATCCGCCGAAGGCGAAGAGGCCGGCGCCGACCGCGAGTATGAACCCGCCGGCCGTGGCGCCCGCGTTAGGCGGCGCCACGAAGTGCTCCGGCACGCGGCCGCCCAGCGCTACTCCGATCGCCACGATGCCGATGACGGCGACCACCTTGGCGATCGTTAGGCCGGTCTGCAGCGAACTACCCTGCCTAACGCCGAGGAGATTGATGGCGGAGAGGGTGAGGATCGCGCCGATGGCTACGGCGCGGTTCAGGGCCGGTCCCATCGGCACGAAGTGCCCGACATAGCGGCTGAAGACGACGGCGATCGCGGCGACTATCCCGGAGTGCATGCTCCAGAGCATCGCCCAGCCCCATAGAAAGCCGAGCGCGGGCCCGTACGACTCCTTGAGGAAGACGTAGACGCCGCCGCTCCGGGGGAACGCGGACGCCAACTCCGCGCAGATGAGCGCGCCCGCCAGGGTGAGCGCGCCCGCGGCGGCCCACGCCGCGAAGACCCCGCCCACGCTCGGCACTTGCGCGCCGATCACCGACGGCTGCACGAATATGGACGCGCCCAGGATCGTCCCCACCACCATGGCGGTGGCGCGCACTGGGCCGATGGAGCGGCGAAGCTCGACCGCGGCGGACGGCATGCAGTAGTTTACGGTCATGATCGAGAAAACGCTGGAGCTGGCCTCGAGGCGCGCTACCGCGGCGGACGCTATCCTCCGCGACGAGTCGCAGCTCACGCTGAAGTTCGAATCCGGCCGCCTCAAGGAGAACGCACTCCATCAGGAAGCCGGCCTCAACCTCCGCGTATTCACCGACGGCCGCTACGGCGTCGCGGGAACCACCGACCTCGCCGGCATCGAGGACGTCGTGTCGCGCGCCTTCGCCTCGGCGGAGCAGGGCGACGCGCTCACGTTCGAGCTGCCTCGGGCCCAGCCGGTCCCCGGCCTGTCCTGCTTCGACGACCGCGCGGCCGGCATGGACGTCGCGTCGCTCGCGGCGATCGGCCGGAGCGTAGTGGAGCGCCTGTCCAGGCCGGGCTGGCAGGTGAACGCGTCAATGGACCGCTCCGTCGAGACCACGACCTTCGCCAACACCACGGGTCAGTCGTTCACCTATCGCGCCACGGCGGTGAGCGTCTCGGCGGAAGTCGTGCGCGTGTCCGGCGACGACGTGCTCATGGTGTACGACGACGCTTCCTCGAACGGCATTCCCGATGACGCCGAGCTGGCGCGCATCGTGACCAGCATCCTGACGCGCATGGAGCGCGCCGAGCGCATCGTGGAGCCGCCGGAGGGCAAGCTTCCGGTGCTCTTCACGCCGAACGGGAGCGCCGCGGTGTTCATGCCGCTGCGCCAGGCGCTTTCCGGCAAGTCGGTGCTCCAGGGAGTCTCACCGCTGGGCGGGAAGCTCGGCGAAGTGCTTTTCGACTCGGCGCTGACGCTGTTCGACGACCCGCTCGTGCCGGGCCGGGTGGGGAGCCGTCCAGCGGACGACGAGGGAGTCCCCTCGCGCCGGCTTTCGCTGGTCGAACGCGGCACGGTGCGCGCGTTCGTCTACGACCTCGAGACCGCGGCGCGCGCCAAGACGGCGTCCACGGGCCACGGCCGCCGCGGGACGTTCGGGAAGCCCGGCATCAGCTACTCGAACCTGGTGATGGACGTCGGCGCGCTCGACGAGGCGGCGCTGCTGAAGGAGGTCGGCCACGGCCTCATCGTGGACGAGTTGATCGGGGTAGGGCAGGGGAACGTCGTGGGCGGCGCGTTCTCGCATCCGGTCGCGCTGGCGTTCCGGGTGGACGGCGGCGAGATCACCGGCCGCGTGAAGGACGCCGCGGTCGCCGGGAACGGTTATGAGCTGCTGAAGCGGATCCGCGCGATCGGGAAGGACGCGAAATGGAACGGGGGCACCCGACTGGTGCCCCCGATAGTCATTGATGCTGTGAACGTCGCTCGCCGCTGAAGGACTCGCGGCTGAAGCCGCGGCTCGGCGAAAAGACTGTCGCTAAAGCGACGGTTCTAGGCCGTCCCGAGCACCGTGCGGTAGTCCGCGCCCTGCGCCATGTGCTGGTAGAGCGACGTCAGCGTCTCCGGCGAGCCCACCAGCCAGCGGCAGCGATGGTCGTTGCGCGACCGGCACTCCACCTCCATCACGGCGAGCCCCGCGTCCGCGATGCGGGTCATGAAGTCCGCGAGCAACCCGGACGTGAAGTAGCAGGACGGGTACTGGAGCCCCGCGTCCGGCTGCGCCTCGGGCCAGTTCATGGAGTCTATCGCGAAGGTCGCCTCGCCCTGGGTGTTGACCTCGACGGTGCCCCAGCCCAGCGACGAGAAGAACCGCGACAGCACCTCGGCCAGGCGCGGCGCCGCCAGCTCCTTCGGATCCTCTACACCGGCCACGCTCGGCAGCCAGGCCGCGAAGGCCTTGTACGCGCCTTCACCGGCGGCGTAGCCGGCTTCCTGAAGGGCCGGTGCGCCCACCCGGTCGCGCAGCGCGTAGAGCGCGCGCGGCGAGAGCGCGACCAGCGACGAAGCCACCAGGGAGATGTCGGTCATCGGGGCTGAATCTAGGCCGATTCGGAGAGCTTGTCCAACAGCATCGCCTCGTCCCAGACCGCGATGCCGAGGGCCTTGGCCTTGTCGAGCTTGCTCCCCGGCTCCTCACCCGCCACGATGGCCGTCGTCTTCTTCGAGACGCTCCCCGTCACCGTGCCGCCCGCCGCCTCGATCTTCTTCGTCGCCTCGGTCCTTGAGAGCGTGGGAAACGTGCCCGTCAGCACGAACGTCTGGCCCTCGAAGGGCCCGGGGGCGGCCGTGCGCTGCGGCTCGCTCATCTTGAGTCCCGCCTCACGCAGCCGGTCCATCAGTTCCCGGTTCCGTGGCTCGGCGAAGAACGCCGCGACCGCCTCCGCGATCGTCGGCCCGATGCCGCGCACCTCGCCGATCGCTTCGGCCGAGGCCTTCATGAGGGCGTCCATCGTCCCGAACCGCCGCGCCAGCAGCTCCGCCGCGCCATCACCCACATGCCTGATTCCGAGCGCGAACAGCAGCCGGGAGAGCGGCTGCTTCTTCGAGGCCGCGATCGCCTCCACCAGCTGCTCGGCCGACTTCGCGGCGAAGCCGTCGAGCTCGACCAGCTGATCGGCTGGCAGCCGGTAGAGATCCGCTACGTCCGCGATCAGCTTGGCGTCGAGCAGCTTCTGCACCCGCTCGTAACCCAGGCCGCGGATGTCCATCGCGCCCCGCGAGGCGAAGTGGACGATGCTCTCCAAGACGCGGCCCGGGCACGAGACGTTGGGGCAGTACGTCATGATCTCGTCCTGCGGCCGCTCGACCTTTGAGTCGCAAGCGGGACAACGGTCGGGCATCGTGAACGCCCGCTCGCTGCCGCTGCGCCGCTCGCGCACCGGCCCCAGCACCTGCGGTATCACCTCGCCGGCGCGAGTCACCTCGACCCAGTCGCCGACCAAGATGTCCTTGGCCGCGATGAGGTCCGCGTTGTGCAGCGTCGCCGTTGAGACGGTGACGCCTCCGATCTCTACCGGCTCCAGTTCGGCGTAGGGGTTGAGCGCGCCGGTGCGGCCGACGTTGATCTTGATGTCGAGCAGCTTCGTGACCGCGACCTCCGGTGCGAACTTGCGGGCGATGGCCCACCGCGGCTCCCGGTCACCGATGGTGCCCAACTCGTCGTGCAGCGCGAGCCGATCCACCTTGACCACCACGCCGTCCGCGCCGAAGGGCAGCTCGCCGAGCTTCGGCTCTAGCTCCGCGACCGCGGCGCACCCGCCGGCGAGGTCCTTCACGCGTTCCCGGTGCGGCTCCACGCGGAAGCCCCACTCCGCCAGGCCGTCCAGCAGCTCGCGCTGGGTCTTGAATGGGAGTTTCGCGCCCGGCGCCTCGAGCGTGAACGCGAAGAAGCGCAACCCGCGCTCGCGCGTGAGCCGCGAGTCGAGCTGCCGGAGCGCACCGGCCGCGGTGTTGCGCGGGTTGGCGTAGAGCGGCTCGCCGGCCTCCGCGCGTTTTCGGTTCAGCGCCTCGAACGCGTCAATAGGCAGATAGACCTCGCCGCGGACCTCCATCAACGCCGGAAAGCCCTTGCCCTGGAGCCGCAGCGGGATGTCGGGGATGGTGCGCAGGTTCGCCGTCACCACCTCGCCCACCACGCCGTCGCCGCGGGTCGCTCCCCGCGCCAGCACGCCGTCTCGGTAGGTGAGGCACACCGCGGCGCCGTCTATCTTCACCTCGACGGTGTAGCCCGCCGCGCGCACGTCGGGTGCGATGCGCGCGTTGCGATCCTCCCACCCTTGAAGCTCCGCGTCATCGAAGGCGTTGGCGAGGGAAAGCATCGGCACCATGTGCTGGTGCTTCTCGAAGCGCTTGGCGGGCTCGGCGCCGACGCGCAACGTGGGGGAATCGGGGGTGCGGAGGTCCGGGTGCGTGGCTTCGAGGTCCTGAAGCTCGCGGAAGAGGCTGTCGTACTCCGCGTCGGACATCTCCGGCGCGTCCAGCACGTAGTACGCGTGGATGGCGCGGTTCAGCGTGCGGCGCAGCAGGGCGGCGCGCCGCGCGGCATCGGGCATCTACCCCTTCGCCTCTTCGGCGACGACGGCCATCGTCACGCCGACCAGACGCTCCAGCTCCGCGGCCGAGCTCTGGGGAAGGAGCTGCTCGATCGAGGCCTGGTCGTGCGACGTGAAAGCGGTCAGCAGCCGCTGGAGGTAGGAGACCAGCGCGAGCCGCTGCATGTCCGCACGGCGCATCTCCTCGCCCGTTTCCTTCGAGCGGCGGACCAGCTGCTCGTAGCGGTGCGCGTTCCGGAGCGCCTTGCCGGTCAGCTCCGCCACGACCTGGCAGAAGCGGATGTCGGCGTCGCTGAAGGTGCTGCCGTCCTTGAACGTCCGGAGGAACAGGCAGCCGATGGCCGCGCCGCGGTACTTGATCGGCACCACTGTGATCGAGCGCACCCTCCGCCGGTCGAGCGCGCCCTTCACGTGCGAGAGGAGCGGGTCGCCGGGCGCATCGGCGACGAACACCGTCGCGCCGGTTACCATCGACTGCTTGATCTCCGGGTAGCGCGTGAGGTCGATGACGACGTTGCGGATGGTCGGGTCCTCGTAGGAAGCCACCAGCCGCGCGGTTCGCCCTCCCTTGTCGGAGAGGATGATGCTGGCGCGATCGAGCCCGAACGACTCGCCGATCTTCCGGGCGATGGCCTGGAGGATGTCCACGAAGTGCAGCGTGCCGGAGATCTCCTGGAGAATGTCCACGATCGCGAGCAGGTGCTCGCGCTCGCGCTCCAGCTCCTCGATGCGCGCCGAGAGGGCCGCGGCGGCCTCGGTCTGCGGTGTCGTCATGCCTCGAAGCTTCGGCTCCGGCGAGGCCCGCGTCAAGCGGGTTGCCGCCCCCCAGCCCTCCGAGTACGTTCAGCGTCCCATGAGAACAAGGCGCACAGGCGCACCGACGCACCGACGCACGGGCGCACCGACGCTCAGACGCACGGGCGCACAGCCGCGCAGACACACGGGCGCACCGACGCTCAGACGCACGGGCGCACAGCCGCGCAGACACACGGGCGCACCGACGCTCAGACGCACGGGCGCACAGCCGCGCAGACACACGGGCGCACCGACGCGCAGACGCACAGGAAGAGCCCTGGCCCTGGCGGCGTCACTGGTCGTCGCTGCAGGGACCCTCTCCGCCCAGCAAGCGCCGCCGCCCTACATCGCTGCGCTTCCCGGAATGGGTCGGCCGATCGACATCGCGGCCACCACGGGCCGGCGCCAGAGGTTGATGGACCGCCTGGGCGACGCGGTGGTCGTGATCCCCGCAGCGCGCGAGCGCGACATCGAGCAGGACTATCCGCAGGACAACGATCTGCGGCAGCACAACACCTTTTTCTATTTCTCGATGCTCGAGGCGCAGGACGCGTGGATCGTGATGAATGCCCGCGCGGCCGGGGCGGACGAAGCGGTCCTGCTGCTCCCGGAACGCAACCCGCGGCGCGAGCGATGGACCGGGATAAGGCTGGCTCCCGGCGCGGAAGCCGTGTCGCTCACGGGGTTTCCTTCCGCGCTGAGCGTGAGGGCGATCGACAGCGTCCTGACCGCCGCGATGTCCCGCGGCGTGCCGGTGTACGCGCCGCTGGACAATACCACGCGCTACGAACCCCTCGTTCAGCGCCTCCGTGGCGACTCGGCGCGGGTCCAGCTGCGGAACCTGCGCCCGGTGGTCGATTCCATGCGGCTGGTGAAAGAGCCGATCGAGATCGCGGCGCTGCGCAGGTCTGCCCAGATCAGCGCCGAGGCCCACGCCGACCTCATGAGGCAGGCCCGGCCGGGGATGTTCGAGTACCAGCTCGAGGCGATCATCGAGGCCGGTTTCCGGAGCCGCGGCGCCGACCGGCTCGGCTACCCGAGCATCGTGGGGAGCGGCATCAACGGCACCACGCTCCACTACGATGTGAACCGTCGCCAGACGCAGGCGGGCGACCTGGTGGTCGTGGACGCGGCGGCGGAGTGGGGCCAGTACACCGCCGACGTGACGCGCACCTTCCCCATCAACGGCACTTTCACGGCGCGGCAACGCGCGATCTACGATCTCGTGCTGGCGACGCAACAGGCGGCGATGGACTCGGTCCGGCCCGGCATCACCATGGGGCGGCTGGGCCAGATCGCGCGGACTTACATGCGCGATCACTCCGGCGCGCTCTGCGCGCCGCAGACCTGCGACGGGTACTTCATCCACGGCCTGGGCCACTGGATCGGCATGGACGTCCACGACGTCGGGCCGTACAACCTCCCATTGGCGCCGGGGATGGTGTTCACGATCGAGCCCGGGATCTACATCCCCGCCGAGTCGCTGGGCGTGCGGATCGAGGACGACCTGCTGGTGACGGCGACGGGTTTTGAACTATTGTCTGGCGCGGCGCCGCGGACGGCGGCCGACGTCGAACGGGTGATGAGGGAAGGCCGGGAGCCGCGCCCGCGCGCCGACGCGCGCCGCGGCAGCCCGCGTTAGGAGGCTATGATGGCCAGGGACGAGCTACCGGACCCGGCGGACGCCGGTGAGGACGAGGATACGACCATGGAAGACACCCAACACTCGGGCGCGCGGACGTTCGTCGCGGGCCTCCTCATTGGCGCGCTGGTGGGTGCGGGGGTGGCGTTGCTCTTCGCGCCGCAGAGCGGCGCCGACACGCGGCGGGTGATCAGGCGACGCGCCAAAAAGCTCGCCGCCGGCGCGGAGGACCGCTACGACGATCTGAAGGACCGTCTGCGGCAGGCGCGCCGGCGGCGCGAGGAAGACGAAGCTACCGGCTGATGCGCTGTAGCAGCTCGGTCGCCTGCTGCTTGTACTGCGGATCCATGGGGTCGCAGCCGAGCGCCAACTGCCCCACCTGCTCCAGGTGCGGCCGCGCCTCCTCCCGGCGGTCGGCGTCGATCAGCGCCTCCGCCAGATCCAGATGATGGTAGATGTTCTGCGGGTTGATGGTGATGGCCTGGGTGAAGTAGTTCACCGAGTTGTCCCACGACGCCTGGCTGAAGATCGAGGCGCCGAGGAACGTCCGCGCGAAGAACTTCGTCATGCCCGGCAGCCTCTGGATCTCGGCGTTCCAGCGGCCGAGCACGTGCATCGCGCCGTCGTGCCGCGGGTCGAGCTCGGTGGCGCGGAGCGCCTCGTCGCGGATCACCCGCGACAAGCGCACCCGGGCGCGCGCACCCATCGTGAGGGCCACTCGCCCGACGGCGACCGCCGTCATGTAATGGCCGTCGGCCCCGTTGCTGTTGACGCGCACCGCGCGCTCGGCCAGCAGCTTGGACTCGGCGTAGACGGTGTCCCGCTGAGCACGCTGCGCGTTCGGCATCATCTTGCCGATGTCGGCAAGCTCGCGCGCCGCCTTCCAGTTCGCCTCGTAGTTGAGCGAGTCGACGGCCAGGGCCGCCTGGAAGTGGGCCAGCGCTTCCTGAGGGTTGCGGCGGCACCGGGCGGCGTCGCCCAGTGCGATGTGTTCGGTCGCGCTCTGTGCCAGCAGGGGCGCCGCGCAGAGCGCGAGGGAAGCCGCGAGGGTAATGGCTCGCATCATGCCCACTCCACAGTGTTGAGGACGACCTAATGTTCGTTCCGGGACTCATCGAGCGCAAGCGTGACGGCGGATCCCTCACTGCCGGAGAGTGGCGGGACCTCTTGAGCGCGTATGCCGAGGGGCGGGTTCCGGACTACCAGATGTCGGCCCTGCTCATGGCTTGTTTCCTCCGCGGCCTGAGCCGGGACGAGGCTGCCGCCCTGCTCGACGGCATGCTGGCTTCGGGCAGCCGCCTCGACTTCTCGAGCCTCGGCAAGCCCGTCATCGACAAGCACTCGACCGGCGGGGTGGGCGACAAGGTCTCGCTGGTGCTCGCGCCCCTGGCCGCCGCGTGCGGCCTCGCCGTCCCCATGATGTCGGGCCGCGGCCTGGGCCATACCGGCGGCACCCTCGACAAGCTCGAAAGCATCCCGGGCTTTCGGACCAACCTCACCCTGGCCGAGACCCGCGCCCAGATCGAGAGGATCGGCTGCGCGATGATCTGCCCGACGCCTGAAGTGGCGCCGGTGGACAAGAAGCTCTACGCCCTGCGCGACGTTACCGCCACTGTCGAATGCATTCCGCTCATCGCCGCGAGCATCATGTCGAAGAAGCTCGCCGAGGGGCTGAACGGCCTGGTGCTCGACGTGACGATGGGGAGCGGTGCGTTCATCACGGAGAGGGAGCGCTCGATCGAGCTGGCGGAGGCGATGATCCGCCTGGGCGAGGACCGGGGCTGCCCCACCGTGGCAATGCTCACCGCGATGGACCGGCCGCTGGGCCGCGCCTGCGGCAATGCGCTTGAGGCGGAGGAGGCTATCATGTCGCTCCGCGACGAAGGTCCCGAAGACCTGCACGACGTCACTATCGCCCTCGGCGTGGAGATGCTCGTTCTGGCGGGCGAGAAGGACCGCCAGAAGGCTGGGGCGCGCCTCGAGAAGGCGATAACGAGCGGCAAGGCGGCGGAGCGGTTCGAGCAGATTATCGAGGCGCAGGGCGGGAACCCGGCGGTCGTGGAAGATCCCGCGTTACTGCCCCAGGCTGCCGAGGTCGAGGTCTACTACTCGCGCTCGGCGGGGACGATCCTGGAGGTGCAGCCACGGCCGATCGGCCGCGCCATCGTCCAGATGGGCGGCGGCCGCCAGAAGGTGGACGACGGGGTGGATCCCACGGTCGGGTTCGTCATCACCGCGCGGCCCGGCCAGAAGGTCCACGTCTCCGAGCCGCTCGCCTCTATCTTCGCGAAGGACAAGGCCGGCATCGAGCTGGCGCGCAGGGCGCTCGACGAAGCCATCCGGATCGGGGAGGGGAAGGCCGCTCCGCTGCCACTGGTCGCGGCGCGGGTCACCGGTAAGGGGATGGAGACGCTCGGCTAGCCGATCAACGGCGGCTTGGGGCCCGCGCCCGGTCCCCAGTCGTCTCCTTCGAATCCGTCCTCCGGCCGCGTCGAGGCGTCGAGATCCTTCACCTCGCGCTCCGCCCGCTCCAACTCCTCATGGTCGATCCCGTCGTCGTCGTCATCTACCTGACGACTGCCTCCTTGCCTCCCACTGCGCGTCTGCGCGTCTGCGCGTCTGTCTTGGGGTCTGTCCGTCTCCCGCGTCTCCCCCATTCGCCTGACGGTCGTGATGAATCCCCAAACCACCAGCGCCGCGAGGACTCCCCAGAACAGATTCACCAGTTAGCCCCCCGGGCCCAGTCATGTCTCCCCTGTCTCCCTTTACTCCCCCTACTCCCCTTTCTCCCCTTTCTCCCCTTTCTCCGCTTTACTCCCCTTTCTCCGCTTTACTCCCCAGTCATCCATCACAACGCCTTCGCCACCAGACCACCGACCACGTATCCCACCACCGCCACCCCCACCCCGACGACGAACATGTCCATCCCGCTCCGGATCACGCCTCGTCCGGTGAACACGCTGCGCGCCCCGCCCACCGCGAAGTGCGACAGCATCGAGATGGTGAACGAGGTCGCCATGGCCGGCGTGCCGCTCATGACCAGGAAAGGTGCGACCGGGATCAACGCGCCGATCGCCGTGGCGGTCCCGGTCACCAGCCCTTCGCGCAGTGGCGTGCTGCGCTGGTCGCCGATCTTCAGCTCCTCGCGGACCTTTTCGGCAAGCGCGCGC
>JAUYOW010000151.1 GCA_030697825.1 Gemmatimonadales bacterium
GGCGTTGTTGCCGCGGAACGAGAACGACACATTCGACACGCCGCCGGAGACGCGCACCCCCGGCAGGTTGGCCTTGATCCAGCGCGTAGCCTCGATGAAATCCACGCCGTAGTTGGCGTGCTCGGCCAGACCCGTGGCGACCGCGAAGATGTTCGGGTCGAAAATGATGTCCTCGGGCGGGAAGCCGACCTGCTCGGTGAGGATTCGGTAGGCCCGCGCGCAGATGGCCACCTTGCGGTCTGCCGTGTCGGCCTGGCCTTGCTCGTCGAACGCCATCACGACGACCGCGGCGCCGTAGCGGCGCACCAGCGTGGCCCGCCCGGCGAACGCCGGCTCGCCCTCCTTCAGGCTGATGGAGTTGACGATGCCCTTGCCTTGCACGCACTTGAGCCCGGCCTCGATCACCTCCCATTTCGAGGAGTCGATCATCACCGGGACCTTGCTGATGTCGGGCTCGGCCGCGATCAGGTTCAGGAACCTGACCATGGCCGCCTGCGAGTCGAGCATCCCCTCGTCCATGTTCACGTCTATGATCTGCGCGCCGTTCTCGACCTGCTGCCGCGCCACGTCGAGCGCCTTGTCGTAGTCGCCCTGCTTGACGAGCTCGGCGAACTTCGACGAGCCGGTGACGTTGGTCCGTTCCCCGACGTTGACGAACAGGGAGCCCGGCCACATGCGCAGCGGCTCGAGGCCGGCGAGCCGGGTGACGCGCGGGACATCCGGGATGCGTCGCGGAGGCACGCCGTGCACCGCCTCCGCGATGGCGCGGATGTGCGCCGGCGTGGTGCCGCAGCAGCCGCCCACGATGTTCAGGAAGCCGCTCCTCGCCCACTCGCCCAGCATCCCCGCCATCGCCTCGGGCGACTGCTCGTACTGCCCGAACTCGTTAGGCAGGCCGGCGTTGGGGTGACAGCTCACCCGCCGGTCCGCCAGGCCGGCCAGCTCTTCCACGTAGGGGCGGAGCTGCTTCGCGCCCAGCGCGCAGTTGAGGCCGATGCTGAAGAGGTCGGCGTGGCGGACCGAGTTCCAGAACGCCTCGAGCGTCTGGCCCGAAAGGGTGCGGCCGCTCGCGTCGGTGATGGTGCCGGAGACCAGGAGCGGCACGTCGGCGCCGCGCCGCTCGAGCACGCCGCGTATGGCGAAGAGCGCCGCCTTGCAGTTCAGCGTGTCGAAGACGGTCTCGACCATGAGCAGGTCGGCGCCGCCGTCGAGCAGCGCTTCGGCCTGTTCGGTGTACGCCGCGACCAGCTGGTCGAAGGTGACGCCGCGGAAGCCAGGGTCGTTCACGTCGGGGGAGAGCGACGCGGTGCGGTTGGTCGGGCCGAGGATGCCGCACACGAAGCGCGGCTGGTGAGGCTCGCGCGCCGTGAACTCATCGGCGACGGCGCGGGCGAGTCGCGCGCCGGCGAGGTTGAGGTCGCGGACCGCCCCTTCCAGTCGGTAGTCTGCCTGCGCGATCGCCGTACTATTAAAGGTGTTCGTCTCGGCGATGTCGGCGCCGGCCTCGAAGTACGCGCGATGGATGGCGCTGATGATGTCGGGGCGCGTGAGCGAGAGGAGGTCGCTGTTCCCCTTGAGCGGCACCGGATGGGCCCGGAACCGCTCACCGCGATAGTCGGCCTCCTCCAGGCCGTACGTCTGGATCATCGTGCCCATCGCCCCATCGAGCACGAGGATCCGCTCCGTGAGCGCCTTTTCGAGTTGTGCCCGCCGCGTTACAGCGTTCATGGTCCGCCTGTATCTGCGAGCCGGGAGCCGGGAGCCGGACCATCGGTGTCCGTTCGGGCATCCGAGAGCCGAATCGAGCACCCAAGGTACGGCTCCCGGCTCCCCGCTCCCTCATAACGTCAAAACCGGCGGCGCCTGAAAAGCTGGCACCACCGGGCCGGCTTTTTAGCGGGATGTTTAACGTGGCCGCAATATGCCGTAAATCGCCACGACGTCGGTTGTCGAGAACCAATCTAGCGCGGCGGGGCGCCGGGCGCCACGGCCCTATTCTCCGGGGGCTGCGGCGATGGTCGCCAGACGGCGTTCGACTTCCTCCCGCGGCAGCCAGCGGCCCCCCACCATCACCCCCGCCTGGCGCCGGAAGTTGCCGATGTCGGCCAGCGGGTCGGCATCGAGCAGGACGAGGTCGGCGCGCTTGCCCGCCTCGACCGTGCCGAACTCCCGCTCCGCGCCGAAGAAGCGGGCGACGTTGCGCGTCCCTGTTTCCAGCGCCTGGTAGGGTGTGAGGCCTGCCGCCACGTAGCTCCTGAGCTCCCGGTGGATCGAGAAGCCGGGCACATTCATCACCTGCGGGGCGTCGGAGCCGAGGAGGATGCCGACGCCGGCCGCGTGCAGCTCCCGGATCAGCCGCTTGCGGATCGCCAGGAACCGCTCGGCCCGCTCGGGGGTCCATGCGCCCTGCGAGCGGAAGTTGGTGAGCTGCTGGATCCACTGCCGCACCATCGCCGCAGGCAGGTATTCCATCCCGGGCCAGCGGGCCATCTCCTCCGGCGGCTCGGAGCCGACGTAGCTCTCCATGAGCGCCTCGGTCGGCACGACCCACACGCCGGCCTCGCGGGTGATGCGTGCCGCCTGTGCGATGCGGCTTTCGTTGACGCGCCCGGCGAGGTTGAGGCCGAACCACTGCGACGGGCCCCGGGGCATGCCGGCCAGCCACTCCAGGTAGCCATCAAGGTGGTCGATGCTGGCGTAGCGGGCCTCGAGCGCGCGCTCCAGGCCCACCTCGAGCGGCACGTGGCCCGAAAAGCGAATCCCCACGCGCTGCGCTGTGGCGGCCATGGTGTCGAACGCGACGCGCGGAACGCCCGGGTGGATCTTGAGGAAATCGTAGCCGGCGGCGCGCTGCTCCTCCACCATGCGGCGCGCGACCTCGGGGCTCGTGGCCGAGTTGCCGTTGAAGGACGGGCCCGAGGTGTAGATGGTCGGGCTCAGTATCTCGCCGCGCGCCGCGCGATCCCGGAGCGTCAGGTGGGACGGCCCGCCCAGCATCCCGCGGATCGTCGTGACGCCGTTGGCCAGGTAGAGGAACAGGACCCGCTCGACCCACGCCGGCGACGCGTTGCCTCCCGGGATGTGGGCGTGCATCTCGGCGACGCCGGGCACCAGGTACCGGCCGCGTCCGTCGATCCGGAGCGCGTCATCGGGCACGCGCACGCGGGCGGCGGGGCCGATCTCGGCGATCCGGCCATCGCGCACGACCACCGTCTGGTTCGCGAGCACCCGCTCGCGGTCCATCGGGACGACGTTGACGTTCGTGAAGGCGACGACCGTGGGCGGCTCTTGGGCGCCCGAGGGAACCGCGACGGCGAGCGCCGCGGCCGCGACAAAGAGGGTGATCGGTCGGTGGTTCAGCTGAACCACCGTCGCCCCGCCCACCATCCGACGAAGATCCCGACGACGGACCCGATGACGACCCCCGCCATTCCGCCCAGCGCCTGACCGACGGCGCCGACGACGGTCGGACCGACAACCCAGGTGAACAGCTTCCGCATCCCCTTCACGGGGCGCTCCCGAGGAGGAGGTGGACGGCCTCCGCGGTGGTGAGGCCCTCGACTTCGAGTGTCTTGCGCCGCCCCGTCGCGCCGCTCGCGATCCGGAAGGCGCTCTTCGGCACGCCGAGTCGCTCGGCGAGGAACCGGAGCAGCTCGGCGTTCGCGGCGCCGTCCACCGGCGGGGAGGCGACCCTGACCTTTACGGCGTCGCCATGGCGGCCCGCCACCTCGGTGCGCTTGGCGCGCGGCTGCACCTGGACGGTGACGCGCGCGGTCACAGGCTCCGAAGGATGAAGGAGCGCAGCAACGAGAGCAGGAACCAGGCGACCAGCGGTGAGAAGTCGAACGGGCCGAACGCGGGCAGCACGCTTCGCAGCGGACCCAGGAACCACTCGGTGAGGGCGACGAACGGCCGCATCCAACGGGTGTGGCGCGACGCGCCGACCCACGAGCCGATCACGCGCACGATGAGCGCGAGCATCAGCAGGCTGAAGGTCCAGTCGATGAGCAGGGCGAGGATCGGCCGCGCGCCGCCGGTGGCGGCGCCCAGCAGCATGAAGATCTGCCGGACGATCCACTCGACCGCCGTGATGGCGAGGATGCCGCCAAAGACGGCGGTGGCGACGAGCCACCACGGGGCGTTCTGGGGGTTCCCGCCGCCGCGCAGCAGCCGGCGCTCGAAGGGCCTGAGCAGCGGGTCGGTCAGGTCGCGGATGAGACGGGCCGGCCGGCCGAAGGGGTTGAGGGTCCGGCGCTGTACGGCCATCGCTCCCAGCGCGCCGAGCACGGCGAGGCTGGCGGCGCCGAAGACGGCGTAGCGAAGGAGAAGGAGGGTTGCGTCGATCACGCCTGGGACCTCTAGTTGACCTCATGGTGGTGACGGCCTGGTGAGGGCCATTCTCAGCTTACGCGCTCAGAGGAGGCGCCGGCGGTGGCCAATCTCATGCCGCTTGAGCGCATTCAGCAAAGAATCTACTGGATACGAGGTCAGAAGGTCATGTTGAGCCCAGACTTGGGGGAGCTGTACGGCGTCGAACCGCGCGTGATTTCAAAGAAGGGGCGCGCGGGCGTTCGCCATGCGCCGTACGCCTTCACGGAACAAGGCGTCGCGATGCTTTCAAGTGAGGCCGACGCAGACATCGGCAGCACGCAGAAACTCTTGGGTCTCGCCCGTCTTGGTAGCTGCCTAACGACCTGCCGATAAGCTGCGGGCGCCGCAGCGACCGTCAGCTTGATCGGCTTGTTAGGCGGCTCATTCGACGCCGCTCCGCTAGTACGGATGCTGCCACGCCCGCTGCCAGGATCGAGAGGACCACAGTCAGCAAGTACAAGTTGAAGTGCTTCCCGAGGGCGAGCTTCAGCCATTCGGCAAGCAACATCTTCACGCCCACTACCATCAGGACCAGTGCGAGCGAGACCTTCAGGTATCGGAACTTCTTCACCATCCCGGCCAGGGCGAAATAGAGCGACCGGAGACCCAGGATCGCGAATACGTTGCTGGTGAAAACTAGGAATGGGTCGCTCGTAATGGCAAAGATCGCCGGGATCGAGTCCACCGCGAAGATAACATCTGTCGTCTCAACCATGACGAGTGCCAGCGCGAGAGGCGTAAGAAGCAGTGTCCCCGGTCGAGCCGCCTCGACGACCTCGTCGGGCACTGCGGGCGCACCGGGGATCTCGCTCTCGTACGATGCAGGCGCGCCCGCGCGAACGATGAAGTGCTCCCCGTGGAACCTGGCGCTAACCGGAAATAAGCGTCGTGTCAACCGGACCACGACATTCTGGTTTGGATCGGTGTGTTCCGTCTTGAGGAAGAGCATCTTGATTGCTGTAAGGATCAAGAAGATTGCAAAGAGGTACAGAACCCAGTGGAACTCAGCGATTAGCTTCGCCCCGAGAGCGATCATCGCGCCGCGCAGGAGTAGAGCGCCCAGGATGCCCCAGAACAACACGCGGTGCTGGTAGAGCGGCGGCACTGCGAAGGAACTGAAGATCATGGCGATCACGAAGATGTTGTCCACGCTGAGCGACTTCTCGACGATGTAGCCGGTCAGGTACTTCTCCGTTGCCGTTGAGCCGTCGTTTGGCAGTCCATCGACGGCGTCCGCCACTGAGCCAAGGCCGAACCACTGGGCGTCGTAGGAGAAGTACACGAACACGGCAAACGCCACCCCCAAGGCCAGCCACACCGCGGACCAGGCGAGGGCTTCTTTGACGGTGACGACGTGGGCCTTGCGGTGAAAGACCCCCAGGTCCAGTGCCAGCATCAGCAGGACAAACGCGATGAATGCTATCCAGATCCAGATCATGCCGAACCTTACTCCGTCCTGGGCTCGAGCCGCCTAACTAGTAATTGAACAGAACTGTCTAGCGCTGCACCAGCGAGGGGTGCAGGTGATGACGCCGGCGCTCGCCCGTCCGCCGCCAGGTCCACGTCCTTAACCCGGAGCGTCGGCGGATCGGGTTCCGCTAGGGATGAGCTAGGACACCCGGCGGGTCTTCCGCTTCATGAAGTCCATCAGGATGAACTGACCGAGGGTCATCGTGGTCGTGAAATACGCCTTCCCGCGGCAGATCTCCGCCACCTTCTTCACGAAATCCACCAGCGAGCGGTCGCGCGCGAGCATGAACGTATTGATCATGATCCCGTTGCGCTTGCAGAGCGCGACCTCCCGGTAGGTCGCCGCGAGGATCTTGGGGTCGAGGCCGACCGAGTTCACGTAGACCCGCCCGTTGGGCATCGTGAGCGCCGAGGGCTTGCCGTCGGTGATCATGACGATCTGCCGCATGTCCTTGCGCTGCGCGGTGAGGAGCCGCCGCGCCAGCTTGAGCCCCTCGGCGGTGTTGGTGTGGTACGGCCCCACCTGCGCCTGCGCCAGCCTGGACAGCGGGATCTCCTCGGCGGAGTCGTGGAAGAGGACGACCTTCAGCGTGTCGCCGGGGAACTGGGTGCGGATGAGGTGGGTGAGGGCGAGCGCGACCTTCTTGGCCGGGGTGAAGCGGTCCTCGCCGTAGAGCACCATGGAGTGCGAGCAGTCGAGCATCAGCACCGTGGCCGCGCTGGAGCGGTACTCGGCCTGGTGCACCATGAGGTCGCCGTACTCGAGGTTCAGCGGCACGCCGGGCCCCTCGCGCTTGATCGCCGAGAGCAGGGTGGCGTTCACGTCGAGGTTCATCGTGTCGCCGAACTCGTAAGGCTTGCTCGCGGCCTCGGCCTCGACGCCGGTCGCCAGGTACGGGGTGTCGTGGCTCCCGTAGCTCGAGCGCCCGATGCTGCCCAGCAGGTTGCGCAAGGCGCGGTAGCCGAGGAAGTCGAGGCCTTTCTGGGTCAGGTTGAACTGCACCTGCTGGGCCGCGTCGCGCGCTTGGCGCTCGTGCCCGGTGACCTCCTCGTGCCCGCCCGGCATGCGCGGCGCCTCGGTGACGTTGAGGTACCCGTCGCTCGCGAGGCGCTGCACGATCTGGTCCAGCAGCTCCGCGATCTGTTGCTTGAGCTCGGCGTCCTTCTCCGCATCACCGGTGCTCTCGCCGCGCATGATGGCCAGCATATCCGGCGTCAGCAGCCCGGAGTCCTTCAGCGCCTGGAGGATCGCCTCCTTCAACGCGTCCATCGAGTGCTCGGTCTCGTCACCCCCGAAGTCGCCCCAGTAGGGGTGTGAAGAGGCCCCGCCCGCGAACCCCGACTGGAGGAGGAAGTCGGCGAGCTGGTCGAGCAGCTCCTGGAGATTGACCGCGTCGGCGAGCTGCGCGACGTACTTGGAGAACGTGGTGGTGCGCACTTCTCCTAAGCTGGCCACGGCCCCACATTCCGGCAATGCCCGGTGCATCCCCGTCCCCGTTCGCGTCCCTCCGCCACCGGAACTACCGCCTCTTCTTCACCGGCCAGACGATCAGTCTCATCGGTACGTGGATGCAGAGCCTGGGGCAGGGGTGGCTGGTCCTCCAGCTCACCAACTCGGCCTTCGCGGTGGGGCTGGTGAGCGCGCTGGGCTCGCTGCCGGTGCTCCTCTTCTCGCTCCCCGCCGGCGTCTACGTGGACCGGACCAACAAGCACCGCGTCGTCATGGTCGCCCAGTCGCTGCTGCTGGTGCTGGCGCTGGTGCTGGGCATCCTGGCCGCGCGCCACGACGTCGCCCCGTGGCAGGTGGGGCTGATCGCCACGCTGGTGGGCCTGGTCTTCGCGTTCGAAGTGCCGGCTCGCCAGTCGTTCATGGTGGACCTGGTGGGGAAGGACGATCTGATGAACGCCATCGCGCTCAACTCGTCGGCCTTCAATGCCACCCGGGTGTTGGGGCCGGCCGTGGCGGGGCTGCTCATCAGCGCGGTGGGCGTGGCGGTGTGCTTTCTGCTGAACGCGGCGTCATACGTGGCGGTGATCGTCGGCCTGGCGCGCATGAAGCTCCCGCCGCACCCCCCCGCCGAGTCCACCACCAACGGCTGGGAGCGGTTCAAGGAAGGCGCGCGGTTCGCGATCGGCGACCGGAGGATACGCGCGCTCATCCTCATGACCGCGATCCTCAGCGTGTTCGGCTTCCCGTACGTGGTGCTCATGCCGGTCTTCGCGCGCGACGTGCTGCACGTCGGGGCGCGGGGCTTCGGGCTGCTCACCGCGTCGATCGGCGTGGGCGCGCTGGTCTCGGCGCTGGGCCTCGCGGTGCTCGGGCCGCGGATGCGCAAGGGGAAGATCATCCTCTGGTCGGGCCCGGCATTCGCGCTCGCGGTGGGCGGGTTCGCGCTCTCGCGGTGGTTCCCGCTGGCGATGCTTGCGCTGGCCCTTAGCGGCGTGGCGATGGTGCTGGAGAACGCGGTGACGAACACCCTGCTCCAGACGCTGACGCCCGACGCCCTGCGCGGCCGGGTGATGGGTTTCTGGACCTTCGTGTTCGTGGGCTTCGCGCCGATCGGGTCGCTGCAGGTGGGCCTGATGGCGGGGCGGTTCGGGGCGCCGGCGGCGGTCGCGGTCGGGGCCGCCGTTTGCTTCGTGAGCGCGGTCGTGATGTGGCGGGTCGTGCCCGAGGTGACGAGGCTGCGCTAGCGTAGTGTCCCAAGGAGTTGCTTTCGGAAGTCCGAGGCGCTCGGTCCGAGTCGCTTCGGCGGCAGGCTGACAGAGTACGTTAGGCGCCGTGACGTTGCTTGAACGACAGCCGGGTTTCGGCCGCGACCAAAGATGCCAGGCCCGAATTGCGCAAGCAAGGACACCACACTAGACTAGATTTCCTCCAGGATTCGAGCGAATTGGCTGAAAGGCGGCCCCGGGGAGCAATGCGGAAGCGACAGCTTGGCGGCGCATTCGTGCTGACGTTGCTGGTATCGGGGTGTGGTGACGCCGGGAGGCTCCTGGTGTCGAGCGAGACGGTTCTGCCGAGTCTCTGCCGAGCCTGTGATCTGCTCGTCGATGCGCGACCCTTCGCGGCTTCACGGGCGCACCCTGACTCGGCCGGCGCGTTGACGTATCTGGGCGAGTTCGAGATCGTGGCGGACCCCGGGTCCGATGTCGCGTTGAGCTGGACGGTCGATGGTGCCGGTTCGACGGAGCTGCGACGACCGATCCGTCTGGTTGCGTCGGTCGAGGGTGTGACCCGCGAGCTGTGGCTCGAGGCAGATGGCGAGCCTGTCCCGGTCCACCGCTTCGAAGCCCGTGGCGTGATCACGATCCGGTACGCCCTCCCGCGAGAGGTGAACGGTCCGCCGGTGGGTGGTGAGCCGCGGCTCACCCAACTGGTGCGTGGTGGCGCTCGCGTGGTCCGGGCGGAAACGCCGTGGGTAGCCGAAAGTCGTTGGCAGTTGGCGCTCGCGGCGGCGCAGGAAGGCGAATGTCCGGTGCCGGCGCCGGGCACGCACTGTGGAGTGACCGTTACGATCACACCCTACGTGACCGGTGGGCCGTTTGGGGGCTTCCAGAGCGATCCCGGTACCGGGGCGTCGTCCACGATTCGCGTGGGCTTCTCACCTACGGTCAGCCGAGTGACGATCACGGTGCTCGACCCGGATTTTGCCGGCAATCGGATGGTGGCCCTCGACGCGAACGGCAATACGATCGGGTCCGTCGCTTTCGCTGGCGACAACAGTCCTGGACAGTTCACGACGTCCACCCGAACGGTCAGCGCCATCGGCATCGCCGCGGTGCTCTTGGTTCCCGCCTCAGGTGATTACGTGGCGTACGATGGGCTCTCGTTCCTGAAAGATTGCGCGTTGTTCGACGGTGCGGTGGACGATCCGCTGCTGCTCGATCCGGCGGTGCAGCGACTGCTCCTTGGCCTGGCGCAGCGGAGCGGGTTTGCACAGCCGCTGGCGAACCGGGTCGAACGCGGCGGGTATATTGTCGAGCGGGGCGGCCGGACTGAGTTCGTGGAGCACCAGTATCTTCTGGAACCAAATCTTTGCGCGCTGGTGTCCGATCCCGCTGTCATCCGGGATCTCATGAGTGACCCCGCGGTCACAGTATTGGGGCAGGTGCACACGCATGCGGTACACTCGGGCGTCTTCCCGAATCCGGGGAACTGTCTCCAAGTGAGGCTGCAGGGCAACGGGTTCGTGACGCAGACGCGGCCGGAGCCCCGACTCCGGTTCGATCCGGGACCGAGCCGGGCAGATCTGGGGCCGTGGAAAGACGGCATCGCTCCTTTCCCGGGTTATGTGCTCGATCCGGAGCGCGTGTATCGCTTCGAACGCTCCTCGCCGACCGGCGGCCGGCCAACGCAGCGTGACTTCAGGGTGAACACGGGGGGCAACGCATGTATCGCCACCGGTTTCTGATCGCGGGAGTCTGCTCGCTCCTGTGGTGCTGGCCCGCGACCGCAGCGGCGCAGGGCTCTACGAGGGCGTGTGGGGAGCTTTCGCACGCCGAGCTCGACCTGGAGGCGCTCGCGCATCTCTTTTTCGAGGACGAGTTCGCCTGGTTCCGGGACGATATCGGCATTGCGCAGCTGGATCCCGCCGCCCCGCGATCTGTGGTCACCGACCCGCGGACGTGCCGGGTTGTCGTCAGAGCGGTGCGGAATGCGCTCCGCGACATCTACGACCACGCTCCGCCGCTCAACTCCTTCGACTACGCGATCTTTCAATACGGCCCGTACTACGCCGTGCTCTTGCAGTCGAAACCGGTGGAGGGCGTGCAGATCGCCGGGTACAGCGACCTACTCATTTTCCGCGCCGCCACACTCGAGTACTTAGGGAGTATCCTCGTGTAGCGCCGGCGCCGCACGCGGCGGGGGGGCCCACCCGCCGCCGGCAGACTCCTCCTTCGTCCGGTTCGGTACCGTTTACCGGCAGTTGCTAGATCCTCCAAACGGACGCACGTTCGAATCGCCTAACCCCAAGGGGCGCTTGTACCTTTCGATCCGATCGAGCCGGCCGATTTCGGCGCCCAAGGCGAGCGGCGCCGGCCGGGTCCGGTCCTGCGCTAGGCCCAGCCGTGCCGGCGCGCGGCGCTGACGATCAGGTCGGCGGCGCCGTCGTTGCCGAGAAAGCCGGTGTTGAGCACCAGGTGATAGCGAGCCGGGTCCTGGCGAGGCAGGCCGTAGTGGCGCTCGACGTACCGGTCGCGCGCCGCGTCCGTCTGATCGAGCGTCCGGGAGGCGTCCTGCTCGGTCAGGCCGACGCGCGCCATCACCTCGCGGATGCGCGCGTCCCGTGGCGCCACGATGTAGGCGTGGAGCGCGTCCTGCGCGCTCGAGCGCGCCAGCACCGCCTGGGCGCCGCGCCCCACCATGACCGCGCGGCCGTGCGCCGCCGCCTCCGCGATCACCCGCTCGGCTGTGCGCACCATCGCTTCCTCGTCCGGCTCGTCCCCGGTCGCCGCGGCGGGCACGAACGTCTCCGGTGAGGCGGTGGCGAGTGCGCGCACCAGCCGCTCCATCAGCGACGGGGCGCGCTCCTCGCGCGCGGCAACCGTCTCAACGGGCAGGCCGGCACGCTTGGCGACCTCGCCCACGAACTGGTTGTCGATCAGCGTCCACCCCAGCGCGTTCGCCACCAGCCCGGCGACCGCGGAACCGCCGGCGCCGTACTGCCGGGTGATGGTCACGACCGCCATCGCCGGCTTCAGCGCGGCCGGAGGTTCCGGCGCAGCGCCCCAACGTCCAACAGCGGCATGCCGCCTTCGGTCGGCACCAGCACCACCAGGTTGTTCGACTGCCGCATGTCGTGGAGCACCTCGAGGTACTGCTTGGTCAGCGCCTCGGGCGTCAGGGTCTGGTTGAGGACCCGCTGCTGCTCGGCCTGGAGCCGCGCCACTTCGACCCGGTGGCGCTCGGTCTGGATCTGCTGCTCCTGGGCGATCTTGTTGTTTATCGCCTGAACCACCTGCGGCGGCGGCTGGAGGTCGCGCAGGAAGAACGCCGTCACCGTGGCGATGCGGAACACGCCGCCGCCGGCACGCGGCCGCGTCACCAGCGCCGTATCGACCTCCGCCTCCATCACCGAGGCGATCCGGTTGCGCTGGCCGATGTCGTTGATCGTGAACTGCACCATCCCGTCACGCACCCCGTTGCGGATGGCGTTCCGCACCGCGCTGTGGATCTGCCGCTCGATTCCGATCTCCTTGAAGATCGCCGGCGCGTCCTGCGGGTCGATCTGCCACCGGAGCGCGACGTCCACCGTCATCCCCATCTGCTCGCTGGAGAGCGCCGCGATCTGCTCGGCTTCGTCGGCCTCGGGGTACTGTTCCTCGCGAGTGGAGAAGCGCTCAACGTACGACCACGGCGTGACGAACCGGATGCCCGACACCAGCGGTGCCAGGTCCACCCGTCCGAAGGCGTGCCGGACCCCTACCTGGCCCGCTCCGATGACTACGATCATCGAGCCCAGGACGAAGCCCCCGCCGATCACCGCCAGCACGAGCGAAAAGGTCCGCACGATGCCGGCGGCGGGCCGCGCCCCACCCTGGCTCTTCGCGACGCCCGCGATGACCATCATGAGGGCGCCGGCCAGGATGAACGCCGCGCCCAGGATCAGCTTTGCCATATCGGTACCCTCGTTGCGGGTGGGGTGCGCTGCGGGTCAGGCGTAGGGGCTGCCCGGTCCGGACTTCGGGAAGGAAGGTCCGGGCCGGTCGGCGCGGGCGCGCGAATACCCCGCTTCCTCGCTGCGCGCGATGCGCTTCTGCGCCGAGAGCCCCTCGAGGACCAGCTCGCAGGCGGCGACGGTCATCCCGCTGTCGCCTCGCTCGGCCAGCCCGACCTTCGAGATGAAGTCGAGGAGTCCAGGCACGACGCCGAAGCCCTTCAGCAGCGCGTCCGAGCGTTCGTCGTGGGAGACCTTGAGCGCTCCGCCCTCGTCGAACCATTGGACGATGTCGTCGGTGTTGGCGCCGCCAGCCCGCCCCTCGAACGTCGCGCCGGAGGCCCGACGGATGAGGTCCCGTGCGATCGCGTCGGCGCCTTGAAGCTCACCCTCGTATTCCAGCTCGAGCTTGCCGGTTATGGCAGGCACCGCGGCGTAGACGTCGGAGATCCGCGGCACGACGGCCGGTTCGCCGCTCAGCACCGCGCGCCGCTCGGCGTTGGAGAGCACATTCTCGAGCACCGATATCGGCAGCCGCTGGCTCACCCCGGAGCGCTTGTCGATGCGCTTGTCCACCCGCGCCTCGAATGCCACGCGTTCCACGACCTCCGTCACGAAGTCCGGGACCCGGATCGGGAGGCCGTCGCGCGCCACCCAAGCCTCCTGGCCGGTGATCGTCATGCCCAGGTCCAGGGTGCGTGGATAGTGGGTGGAGATCTCGGAGCCGACGCGGTCCTTGAGCGGCGTGATGATCTTGCCGCGCGCCGTGTAGTCCTCGGGGTTCGCCGTGAAGACCATCGCCACATCCAGCTCCATGCGGATGGGATAGCCCTTGATCTGGACGTCCCCTTCCTGCATGATGTTGAAAAGGCCGACCTGGATCTTGGCGGCGAGGTCAGGCAGTTCGTTGATCGCGAAGATCCCGCGGTTGGCGCGTGGCAGGAGCCCGTAATGGATGGTCAGCTCGTCGGAGAGCAGGTGTCCGCCGCGCGCCGCCTTGATCGGGTCCACGTCCCCGATGATGTCGGCGATGGTGACGTCGGGGGTGGCCAGCTTCTCGATGTAGCGCTGGCTGCGCGGCAGCCACGCGATCGGCGCCGCGTCGCCGCACTCCTCCAGCAGCTGCCGCCCGTACTTGGAGATCGGGGCGAACGGGTCGTCGTTGACCTCGCTCCCCTGGAGGATCGGGATCTCCTCGTCGAGCAGCTGGAGCAGGCCGCGTATGATGCGCGTCTTGGCCTGCCCGCGCAGGCCGAGGAGGATGAAGTGGTGCCGGGAGAGCACCGCGTTCTGGAGCTGCGGGATCACCGTGTCGTCGTAGCCCAAGATGCCGGGGAACACCGTCTGGCCGGACGCGAGGCGGGCGAGGAGGTTTTGCCGCATCTCGTCCTTGATCCGGCGGCGCTGCCGCTCGGGCGTGCCCCAGACGGTGTGCCGGAGGTCCCGCAGCGTGGCTGGCTTGGTCATGAGGGGAACATAGGCGCCAAGGCGCCAAGACGCCAAGGCGCCTCGCACGGGCTCGGCCGCTAGGATTCGACGCGCCCCTAGCGCGAGCGCTGGCGTCAGTCGGCGGGCGCGACCTCGACCAGGTTGTCGTAGAAGGTCGCGCCGCCGCCCATGTCGGTCAGGGCGACCGACGTGGTCTCGTTCGCGTTCATCCCGTCCGCCGCGAACCTGCCCCACCAGATCGACGGCGCCTGTACCACCCCGCGCTTCACTTCCGCGGTCACCACCGCCACCGCCCGGAAGCCGCCACGGTCGTTGTAGCACCGCACCGTCAGGCCCTCGGTGACTTGCCGCGACGCGGCGTCGTGGGGATGGATGCGCAGAGTGGGCGCCCCAGCCTTCTTCCGCAGCGAGTCCACGTTCACGAAGGTCGAGTTCAGGAACTGGTGTGCCGGCGGCGAGATGAGTGCGAGTGGATACCGCGTCGCCAGTGATGGATCCGCCTCGCGAGACTCACGCGGCGGCAGATACGTTGGCACCGGGTCGAGCCCCTTCTGCGCCAGCCGCTCCGAATAGAACTCGCACTTGCCGGAGGGCGTCGCGAACCCGCCCTCGGCGTACGGCGCCCAGGGGGTCGGGAGGTTGAGCCGCGCCCAGCCGTGCTCGAGCAGCCGCTCGAAGGTGATGCCCTCCAGGTGCTGGTGGCCGCTCGCGAGCGCCTGGCGGATCATCTCTTCGTCGCTGTCGCGGAAGCACGGATCGTCGAAGCCCATGCGAGCGGCGAGGCGGCGGAAGATCTCCGAGTTCGGCAGCGACTCGCCCACCGGCGCGATGCTCGGCTGGTTCAGCGTCACGTAGTAGTGGCCGTAGGCCAGGTGCACGTCCCAGTGCTCCAGCTGCGTGGTGGCCGGCAGCACGAGGTCGGCGAACTGCGCGGTGTCGGTGAGGAAGTGCTCGAGCACGACGGTGAAGAGGTCCTCGCGCGCCAGCCCGCGGCGCACTCGCGTCCGGTCCGGCGCGATCGCGCCCGGGTTGGAGTTGTAGACGACCAGCGCTTGCACCGGCGGCCCGCCCACGCCGGCATCGGGCGCGGTGAGCGCCTCGGCGACCAGGCTCATGTTGATGGTGCGCGTGCCGGGCGGGATCAGTTCGAACCGCTCTAGCGCCGCCTTGTTGAATTTGTGCGCCGCCGAGGTCGACAGCTGCACGCCGCCGGCGGGGTGGCGCCAGTGGCCGGCCACGGCCGGCAGCGACGCGATGCACCGCACCGCCATGCCGCCGCCCGCATGACGCTGGAGTCCGTAGTTGACCCTGATGAACGCCGGCTTTGCGGCAGCGTATTCGCGCGCCAGCCGCACGATGTCCTCGGATGGCAGTTCGCAGATCGCAGCCACGCGCTCCACGGGATACTCGCGGACCCGTGCCTCGAGCCGGTCCGCGCCGAGGGTATGCCGTTCGAGGTAGTCGCGGTCGGCGAGCCCTTCGGAGAACAGTACGTGCATCATCCCCAGCGCGAGCGCCGCATCCGTGCCCGGGCGGATCATGAGGTGGCGGTCGCACTGCGCCGTGGTGCGGGTGGTGAGGGGATCGATCGCGATCACCGGCGCGCCTCGTTCGCGCGCGGCGCGGACGAAGGGCCAGAGGTGCGGGTTGGACGTGAGCGTGTTGGTGCCCCACAGGATTACGAGCTTCGAGTCGCCCACCGCCTCGGTGTCGGTACCGACGTTCTGGCCGACCGTCATCTGCATGCCGACCGAGCCCGCCGTCGAGCAGATGGTGCGGTCCAGCAGCGAGGCGCCGAGTCTGTGGAAGAACCTCCGGTCCATCGAGGAGCCCTGGATGAAGCCCATCGTCCCGGCGTAGGAATACGGAAGGATCGCCTGCGGCCCATGCTCGTCGCAGACCCGCCGCAGGCGCTGCGCGATCTCGTCGAGCGCCTCGTCCCACGAGACGGGCGCGAACCTCCCCTCGCCCTTCGCGCCGACGCGACGCAGCGGACTGGTGAGGCGATCCGCGTGATAGGTGCGCTCGAGGTAGCGATCGACCTTGGCGCAGAGGAAGCCGCGGGTCACCGGATGATCCGGGTCGCCGCGCAGGTCCACGGCACGCCATGCGCCTTCGGCGGTACGCTCGATAGTGACGAGCATCGCGCAGGTGTCGGGGCAGTCGTGCGGGCAGGCGCCGCGAACGACGCGGCGCAGCGGTGCGGTGGGAGGCATGAACAATGTTAGGCGAGAAGCCCGGCGCAGGCAACGAAGCGGCGGCCGGCAATCCACAGGCCGGAGAAACGTAACAGATTGTCAAGCATCGAGTTGACTGGCGGTGACATGGGTCACATTGTGGGGGAAAAGTTGGGGCCAGCGGTTATCCCGACGGAGAGCCTAACCCTTGACAGGGCCGTAGGTTTGGGTACTTTTGGCCCCGGTAGAGGCCGGCGGCAGCGGCGCGCGGACCTCGGAAATGCTACCGCTGGCATACTCTCATTCTCATAGGAGAAGCGATGAAGCGCTTGGTTCTAGCCGTTGCGGTCCTCGGTCTGATGGCGTGCAAGAAGCCCGAGGCGGCGCCCGCCGCTGACACGACGGCCGCGCCGGCCGCGGCGCCGGCTATGGATTCGACGATGATGGGCGACACGGCGCACCTGGCCGACACGTCCAAGATGATGGGCGAAACGAAGAAGGCGAACTAAGCGCGCCTCGCATTTCGACCTCACACGAAGACTCGGGGCTCGCGCTCCGAGTCTTCGTGTTGTGAGGACTATCATGCCGCGTCGCGGAACCACCGGCCGGTGCGCTCCACCGCTTCAGCCGGCGGCACCACGGGCCTCCATTCCAGCTCGCGCTCCGCGCGCGACGACACGAACGGGTTGGCGTGGCCGAGGAACTGCACGGCCGCCTTGAACAGCATCATCGGCGAGCCGGGGCGCGCGGCGCGCAGCACGATGTCCGCCGCGCTGGCGGCCGGCCACGCCAGGAAGCGCGGGACCGCCAGCACGCGCAGCTGCACTCCCAGGCCGCCCGCGAACCGCTCCAGGAACTCGCGCTGGGTGACCGCTCCGTCGTTGGCGATGTTGAACGGGCCCTGGACATCCGGGCGGTCGAGCGCCGCGAGCGCCGCGGCGGCGACGTTGCCGGCATAGACGACGCTCAGCGGGTTCGAGCCGTCGCCGATCACCATTCCTACCCCGCGCCGGAGCGCGCGCGCGACGCGGATGGAGAACTGGCGGTCGCCTTCGCCATAGATCACGCACGGCCGGAGCGCGACGGCCGAGAGTCGCGGCTCCTCCTCGTGCGCCATCCGCCACACCGCCTGCTCCGCCTCGCGCTTGGAGCGCGCGTAGTGATCGCCGGGGAAGATCGGGCGATCCGTGCCGAAGGACTCATCGACGCTCCGCTCGCCTCCATCGTAGGTCGTCTTGCGCCCATAGACGGCGACCGACGAGAGGTGCACCAGGCGAGCGCCGTGGGTCGCGGCCGCGCGCGCCACGGTCTCCGTCGCCGCGACGTTGGTCCGATGGTAGTGCTCCCAGCCCCGACGGGAGAGCACGACGGCCGCGGCGTGCACCACCGCGTCGGCCCCGCGCACGCCGGCCTCGATCGCCGGGGCATCCGTGATGTCTCCGCGCACCGGCACGGCGCCCATCCCCGCCACTCCGGCGGCCGCGGTGTCGCTCCGGGCGAGCGCAGTGACGCGGTCACCCCGGGCCAAGAGGGCAGCGATGACGTGCCGGCCCACCAGCCCTGTTCCTCCGGTCACGAAGACCTTCACGGGGTTCCCAGCCACTTGGCTCCCTGCACGACGCCGTGGCTGCCGTCGGGCAGTTCGACGTCCGCCCCGTCGGCCACTTCGCGCCGGATCACCGCCACCCCGACATGGCCTTCCATGACTTCCGACCACGCCACGCTGGTGAGCCGCCCGACCGGCTTGCCGTCCAGCGAGAGCGCCAGCGGGAGCGGGCCCGCGGGCCCGCGCTCCAGCACTACGCTCGCGAGAGCGCGGTTGGCATGGCCGCGGAAGTGCAGGCGCGCGACCGTCTCCTGGCCCAGGTAGCAGCCTTTCGTGTAGGAGACCGCGCCGAGCTCGTCGAGTCGAGCCTCCTGGGGCAGCGTCTTGTCGTCAATCTCCGCGCCGAGGCGCGGGATGCCGGCGAGGATGCGGCATTCCTCGAGCAGGGCGGGCGAAGCTGGGACCGCGCCCCGGGACGCGAGCTCGTCTTGGAGCGCGGCCGCGTGCGCGGCCGGCACGACGCAGTCGAATCCCGGGGCGCCGCGCGCCACGGCTCGCGCGACCACGAGCTGCCGGCCTGCTACTGTCGCGGCGACGGCGCCGGCGGCGGGTGGGACGGGCCCGCTGCGCAGCACGCTGGCTATCATCGCGTCGGCGCCGGCGCCGTAGATCCCGACGCTCGCCGTCTCGGCCGAGATGTCGGTGGAGCGGCAGAGGCGGGGCGGCAACGAGCGGGTGAATGTCTCACGGACTCCTGCGCCGCCCGCGTCAGGCGCCTCGACGAGGATCTCGTCCACCAGCCGCGTGATCCACAGCGGCGTGACGACCATGCCCTTCACGGTGAGGAGCGCGCCGAAGAGATGCGCGCCGTCTCCCGCCCGCTCGATATCGCAAGTGACGAGTCCTTGCACGCAGGCCACGCGGCCTGGGCCCGCGAGGCTGAAGCGTGTCACATCGGTTCGCCGGAAGGTGACGACACCACCTTCGAGCGCCCGGCGTTCCCCACTCGACACGGCGCCTTCGGGCACGAGCGGGACAGCGGGATCAAACACGGGTAGCGGTCTGCACGGGCTGGAGCAGCGCGTCGAGCTCGGCGGGAAGGTGGCCCTCGAACGAGGCCCAGACGCGGTCGGCCGCCGCCAGCGCGCCGGCGTGGTGCGAGGTGGTCAGCATCACGCAGCCTGCTCCCAGCGCGCGGGCCGCGTAGAGTCCGGGCAGCGAGTCCTCGACGACGACGGCGCGGGGCGTCCCTGGCTCGCCGCATGGCGCGCCGAGTCGCGCGAGCGCGAGCCGGTAGCCCGCGGGGTCCGGCTTGGTGATGCCGACGTCTTCGGCGCTCACGATGACCTCGACGACGTCCGAGATGCCCGCGCAGGCCAGCCCGAACTCGATCTCGCCGCGAAGCGCTCCGCTCGCGATCGCAACCCGCCAGCGCGCGGCGGCGCGGCGCACGAAGCCGGTCACTCCGGGCACGATCGGCAGGTCGCGCGCAGCGAACGCCGCATAGCGCTCCGCCTTCCGGCCTACCAGGCGTTTCGCGGTGCGCGGCTCCAGCGGGCGGTTCGCCCGCCGGTACGCTTCCCGGAACGAGGCGTGGTCGTCGAATCCGAGATAGTCGGCGTAATAGGTGGGCTCGTCGAGGGTGAGCCCCTCATCGGACAGGACATCGCGGAAGGACGCGAAGTGCAGGGGTTCGTCGTTCACGACGACGCCGTTGAAGTCGAGCAGCAGAGCGTCCATCACCCGAAGCGGCTCTCCAGCCAGTCGGCGATCACCGGCCACACTTCAGCACGCGCGGTGCTGGAGACCAGCAGCCGGTTGTGGTCGAAGTCCTCGGTGAAGCCCTCCGCGCGGCCGCAGTTCATGAAGGTCTTGTCGGCGCTGCCGAACTCGTTCACGAGGTCCTCGCAGATTGATGGCGGCGCGATCAGCCAGTCGCCACCGCCCGCGAGCGCGAGCACGGGAACCGTGATCCTCCGGCAACCGGCGAAGTAGTCGGTGCCGTCGTCGCCCACCCAGCGGCCGCGCAGGTTCCAGCGCAGCCACTGCTCCATGATGCCCGCATGCTCGTCTTCCGGCCCCAGCCCCAGAAGCCGCGCCGGGAACCGGCCCAGGGTGCGGGTGACGGCCAGCACCGCCGCCGCCATCGGGTACTGCAGGATGCCCAGACCGGTGGGCGCGGGAGTGCCGGCGAGGACGAGACCCACGACGCTGCGCGCAAGATCGCTCCCCGCTCCCAGGAACGCGACGGCGATCACACCGCCGGCGCTGTGGCCCAGCCAGACGACCCGATCGCGGCCGGTTGCCTCGAGGACGCCACGCACCAGCGCCGGCGCGTCGCGCCGGATCCAGTCCTCGAAGTGCCACGCGCTGTTCCTCCCGGCCTCCCCCGAGCGGCCGTGGCCGCGCAGCTCCGCGACCCACGAGTCGAACCCGCGTTCGGCCAGCACCCGCGCCAGCCCGCGCTCGCTCTTCCCACCCATGAAGAAGTCGCGGTTCGAGAATGTGCCGTGCACCAGGAGTACCGGCGGTGCGCCTCGCGGCCGCTCGGGAGACGCATGAAAGAGGGCCAGCTCCACGCCGTCGTCGGCGCGGGTGAGGATCGGCGCTACGTCCGTCACGTCGCGTAGGACCAATCGAGCAGCTCCACCGGGTGTCGCACCTCCACGTCGAGGCCGCGGAGCAGCGTGCCGGCGCCGATCTGCATGAGGCAACCGGGGTTCCCCGTGACGACGACGTCCGGGCGCGCCTTGCCTATCGCCTCGAGCTTCGCGCCAAGCACCTGGTTCGACAGCTCCGGCTCGACCAACGAATAGAGCCCGGCGCTGCCGCAGCACCGATCACTGCCGTCGAGGGGAACCTGGACGAGGTCGGGGATCGCGTCGAGGATGGCGCGGGGCGCCGCCGCGACCTTCTGCGCGTGCAGGAGATGGCAAGGCTCATCGTAGGCGACCCGCAACGGCAGCGGATTGCCGCGCCTGGGTCCGCGGTCCGCCAGCACCTCAGTGACGTCGCGCACCCGCGCGGCGAAGTCGTGAGCGCGGTCCTCGAGCGCTTCCCCGGTGAGCCACTCGCCATACGCCTTCAGCATGGCGCCACAACCGGCGCTGTTGGTCACCACCGTTACGCCGGGTGCGGCGCCGTCGAACGCCCTCACGTTCTCGCGCGCCAGCTCGCGCGCCAGGTGCTGGTGGCCCGAGTGCGCGGCGAGCGCGCCGCAGCATACCTGGCCGGGCACCTCGCTGGTCACGACGCCGTTCACCGCCAGCGTGCGGATGGTGGCGTCGTGCACGTGGCCGAAGAGGCCGTCCATGACGCAGCCGCGGAACAGCGCAACCTCGCGCGCGGCGTCGCCGGGGCCCGAGGTGCGCGGCGGCTCGGGTGCGGTATCTCCCGCGCTCCGGCCGTCGGACGGCACGCTCGGCGCCGGCCGTCGCGCGGCAGACGCCGCGACGCTCGCCGCCCCGCGACCGCTTCTCGTCGCCGCGAGCATCGCCAGCATCGAGGCGAGACGCGGGGCATCCGGTCCCGCACCGCGCGAGAGCACCTCCGGCAACCGGGTGGCTCGCGCGAGGCGTGAGAGCGCCCACATCGATCTCTGGCGCTCGGGTCGGGCGAGGAGCCAGAGCCCGGCGCGCACCAGCAAAGGAAGTGGCCGCGTGTGCGTGATCTCGGCCCGCGCGGCCTCGAGTGCCGGACCGAAGAGCACACCCGAGGGGCACACGCTCTCGCACGCCCGGCACCCGAGACAACGGTCGAGATGCGAGGCCATCTCCGGGTCGTCGGGCGGAAGCTCTCCGCGCTCCAGCGCGCGCATCAGCACGATGCGCCCGCGCGGCGAGTCGCTCTCGTCCGAGGTGACCTCATAGGTGGGGCACGCCGGGAGGCAGAACCCGCAGTGCACGCACGCGTCGAGTCCGGCCCAGGCGTGCGCGTTGGCCCCCTGGCGCGCCGGTGAGATGGCCCGGTCCGTCCGTCCGTCCAGCTTCATGCGACCAGCGGCACCGCGAACACGCCGTTCGGATCGAACGTCGCGCGCAGCGCGTCGGTGAGCTGCCGCACGCCGGGCGCGAGCGCGCCCCATACGCCCGCGGCCTCGCGAGTGGGCGCGTCCGCGCGCTCCAGTGTGACCGGCCAGCCTCGGCCGGCCAGGGCCGCGCGCAGCGCGTGGACGACGGCAGGCGCCACGCTTCCCGCGCCCACGCGCACCGTGCCGCGTGGCACCGTGACGCTGATGCCGAGGAGGTCGCCAAGATGCGCCCCCGCGAGCGCCACAGCGTCGCCCCACGACGCCGGATCGGAGCCGATGCGGAGGACAACGGGCCAGCTTCCGACCATTCCCTGCCACTCCGCCCAAGGGGTAGGGTGTAGGGTGTGGGGTGGGGGCGTGATCTCGCGGCAGTCATGCAGCGCCGTCACGGTTCGGGCCGCGGCGTCGAGCTCCTCTTCCACGCCGCGGGCGGTCCCGATGGCGCGCAGCGCAAGCACCCAGGCGCGGTCGTACCCGACCGCCGCGGAGAGCGGCGGACTAGTCACCTCGAAGGCGGCGGTAGCAGTCCCGGAGCCGAGCAGTCGAGCGGTGGCTGCGGCGACCGCGGCGAGGGAGCCCGACCACGCGCGCGTCGCATCCGCCTCGGCGCGGGCGCGCAGGCGCAGGTTAATCTCGGTGATGACTCCGAATCCCCCGTGTCCGCCGATCACGACCTTGGCGAGGTCGAACCCGGCTACGTTCTTCACCACTCTCCCCCCGATCCGCACCGTGGTCCCGTTGCCCGCCACCACGGTCATCCCGAGAACCTGGTCGCGCGGGGGACCGTAGCCGGCGGCGAGCGGTCCGCCGCCGCCCGCGGCGAGAGCGCCGCCGAGCGTGCGCCCGGAGATGCCGGGCGGATCGAGCGCCAGCCACGCCCCCTGTTCGGCGAGCCGCGCTCCCAGCTGGTCGAGCGGACATCCGGCGCCCGCGGTTGCGACGAGGTCGGCGACGTCGAAACGGGACAGGGCGTCGAAGGGCCTGAGATCGAGCAGGGAAGCGTCGCGAGGCGCGTCCGGCCACCAGGATCCGGCCCCGCGCGGGAAGAGGCGGCGGCCGGCGGCGGCCGCCTCGCGGACTTGCTCCGCTACGCCGTCGGGTTCGGCGCGCATCGTACCAGCTCGGCCCGCACGGCCGCGACGAAGGTCTTCGCCTCTTCGATCAGCGGACGGGCGTCCTCGGGTCGCCACCCCGCGAAGCTGCGCTGATCGAGCGTCATCTCGAAGAGGGTCGCGAAGCCGCTTGGCAACTCGGTGCGCACCATTCGGGTGTAGTCGGAGAGTGAGCGCTGCTGGTGCCACGGTTCGTCCCCCAGCCACACCTTGACCATCGCGGCGCCCATCACTCCGGGGTACGCCGCCTCGATCGCGCGACCGCCCGTGCCCCCGTCGAGATGGCGCTGTGCCGCTGACATCCGTCGATCCGCGTCCGCGAGCTGCCCCTCCATCTGTGCCATCCAGCGAGTCGGGATGGCGCTCACGAGTCGCTCCAGGGCCGCCACTCGCGACACTGCGCGGTCGGGATGACCTTGCCCCGGTTGGCCCGGGCTTCCGGATCGAACGCGCGGCGCGCCGCGGCCATGAGGCCGAGCTCGTCAGGCCCGAAGACGAGCGGCATGTAGCGCAGCTTGTCTATTCCGACGCCGTGCTCGCCGGTGATGGAGCCGCCCGCCGTGACGCACACTTTCATGATCTCGCCGCTCGCCGCCTCGACGCGGGCCAACTCGTCGGGGTCGCTCGCATCGAAGGTCAGATTGGGGTGCAGGTTGCCGTCTCCAGCGTGAAAGACGTTGCTCACGCGCAGCCGGTGCCGCGCCGCGATGGCCGCGATCGCCTCGAGCACGTCGGGCAAAGCGGTCCGGGGCACCACCGCGTCCTGCACCACCAGGTCGGCGCTGGCGCGGCCCATGGCGCCGAACGCCTTCTTGCGCCCCTGCCAGAGCCGCTCGCGCTCGGCGGAAGTCGTCGCCTTGCGCACGTCGCGCGCGCCCGAGGCGCGGCAGATCGCCTCCGCGTGCGTGGCCTCCGCTTCCGCGCCGCCCGGCCGGCCATCCACCTCGACGAGGAGCACCGCGGCGGCATCCGTCGGGTACCCCGCGGCGTAGATCGATGACTCGACCAGCTGGATCGTGCTCTGGTCCATCATCTCGAGCGCCGCCGGGACGATGCCGGCCGCGATGATGTTCGACACCGCCTCACCCGCCGCGCGCAGCGAAGTGAAGTCCGCGAGCAGCGTCCGGATCGACGCCGGGATCGGCACGAGGCGCACCGTGATCTCCGTCGCGATGCCGAACATCCCCTCGCTGCCCACGAAGAGGCCGACCAGGTCCGGTCCCCACGGCTCCCCCGCCGCGCTCCCCAGCCGCACCAGCTCGCCGGACGGGAGCGCGACCTCGAGGGAGAGGACGTGGTTCGTCGTTACCCCGTACTTGAGGCAGTGCGGCCCGCCCGCGTTCTCCGCCACATTACCGCCGATCGTGCAGGCTGACTGACTCGAGGGATCGGGCGCGTACATCAGGTCGAATGGAGCCGCGGCACGGGACAACGTGGCGTTCACCACCCCGGGTTCGACGACCGCGCGGCGGTTGGCGGGGTCGATCGAGCGGATCTTCCCCAGCCGCGTCAGGGTGATCAGGACCTCGGGCGCCTCGGCCAGCGCCCCGCCCGAGAGGCCCGTCCCAGCGCCCCGGGCCACGAATGGCACGCCTCGCGCGGCAAGAAGCCTCAGCACCGCGCACACTTCGGCCGTGGAGCCCGGGAAGACGACCACCCCGGGCGTGCGCCGGTGCGTCGGCAGGCCGTCGGCCGAGAAGGTCGCGAGCTCGGCGCGGGCGGTGCGCACGTAACGCTCCCCGACGATCGCGGCGAGCGCGTCGGGGACCGAGGTGGCGGCAGTCAACATCCAGACAATCTAGCTATTTTGTCAGGGTGTTCGCCGCCGTCGTCGCCGCGTTGCTCCAGGCGCAGTCACCCGCGCCGGCCCTCGAGGTGCGCATCGCCGGGGCCTGGATCGGATGGCCGAACTACGCCCCCGGCGCGGCCGTGGCGCGGCCCGGCCTGCTCGATGCCGCCATCGCCTGGGAGGACAGCGCCGACGGCCTAGTCACCGGCAGCTTCGTGGTGCGTACCGCGGAAGGAGCACTGCGCAACAGCGTGGCAGTGGTCGAACTCGACCCGCGCCGGTTCCGGTTCGATCTCGCCCTGCTGCCGCCCGACGGCCGCCGCAGCGCCGCCGATCATCTCGCCGCCGACAGCACGCTGGTGCTGGTATCCAACACCGGGCTGTTCCGGGTCAACGGCACTCCGCAGGGGCTGGTGATGCTCGATGGCCGTCGTCGCGGCGCGCTGGCCGGCTGGCTCGACGCCGTCGTGGTGCTCGACAGCGCCGGGGTGCATGTCACGGACATCGCGACCGCGGCGCGGGAAATGCCGCCGGGTTCGTCGGGATTCCAGACCCTGCCGTTCCTGGTGCGCGACCAGCGCGTGGTGTTCGGGTGGACCAACGGGCTGAAGCTCTCGCGCACCCATCGTGACCGCCGCATCACCCTGTGCCTGAATCCGGGGCGGATCCGCCTGTTCCTCAGCAACTTCGAGGTGTTCGGGGCGACGGCGGGCCGGGTGCCCATCGGGCTCACCATCCCCGAGCAGGCGCTGATCGCCGCGGGGATGGGGTGCGCCGAGGCCGTGGCGCTCGACGGCGGCATCAGCTCGCAGATCGCCATCCGGGTGGGGAAACGCGTGGTGCGATGGCCCGGGTGGCGCCGCGTGCCCTTGATGTTGCAGGTCCGCAGGCGATAGGCTTTGGCAGGCACATCTTCCCGGAGGCACCATGCGCGTCCGTCTGCCGTTCCTCGCCGCCGCTCTGGCCGTGCTCGCCGCACCGGCCCACGCCCAGAGCTACCGCGCCATGTGGGGTCCGGGGCCTAACGACATTTGGGCCGTCGGCGGCGCCGGCCTGGTGGCGCATTTCGACGGCCGCGCCTGGAGCCAGCGGCCGACCGGCTACCAGGCCGACCTCAACGCCGTCTGGGGTGCGGCTCCCAACGACGTCTGGGCGGTGGGCGAGAGCGGCGCGGTCTTCCACTGGAACGGCTCGGCGTGGCAGGTCACGCGTCTGGGCGAGCATGACTGGGTCTCCATCGGCGGCTGCGCGGCCAACGACGTGTGGATGGTGGGGCAGTCGGAGGACGAGGACGAGGCGCCCACGCTCCTGCACTGGAACGGCAGCGCCTGGAGCGCCGAGCGGCTCAGCATCCCCTTCCGCGCCGCGGGCATCGCGCTGGCGTGTCCCGACGTCTGGATCGCCGGCGCCACGTACTTCGATCCGCGTCCCGACCAGCGCCGCAACGCCGGCGTGCTGATGCGGCGCAGCGGCGGCTCCTGGACCATGACCGGCTGGAACGGCCGCGACATGACGGACCCCGTGGTCGGCGGGGCGTCCTGGACCAGCATCGCACTGGGCGGCGGCTCGACCCTGCTGGCCGGCGTCGGCGACAACGGGCCGGTCGCCATCGTGTCGGGCCGCACCGGGGGCTGGCGTCCCCTCCCGGCGCTGTCGGTCCCGGGGGTCGAGCGCGACGGCTACCGCTTCATCCTCGCCGCCGATGGCACGCCGGTCGCCGTATTCGAGAAGGGGTTCGCCCGGCTGGTGAACGGGCAGTGGGCCGTGACCGCGGCGGGTGACGTCGGCAACGGCGACAGGTCGGACTCCACCGAGGCGGAGGAGGAGGCGGAGATGGAGCGGCTGGGTCGGCAGCTGACGGCCGACATCGCCGCCGGCCGGCAGCCTTCACAGGACGTGATCCGCCGCATGAGCGAGCTCACGCAGGGGATGCAGCAGGTGGTTCAGCGGTCCGCGGCCGCTGGCTTGCGGGCCGAGTTGCTGGCCTTCGGGAGCCGCGCGGCGGCCTGGCCCACGGTCGGCGGCGACTTCTACGTCGCCGGGGCGAAGATCTTCCGGGTCCGCGGCAACGAGTCGGAGGTCGTGTACGAGGTGAGGTGCCGCGCCTGCTATTCGGGCCAGCAGCTCCCGCCGGCCACGGCCGCGCCGTCGGCCCCGGCCGCGGCCCCCTCGGCCCCGACACCGTCGCTGCCCGGGAAGGGCCGCCTGCCGCGCTTGCCGCGCTTGCCGCGCCTGCCCGGCCGGCCGTAGCGACCCGGTCGGGGGAAACGCGAACGGGCGGTCCCTCGCGGGGCCGCCCGTCGTGGTTGCGAAGCTCCGCGTCGGCTACGCGGCGTTCCAGAATCGCATCAACGCCGCCCCCTCCGGACAGTCGCGCAGCTTCTCGAAGGCCCGCTCGCGGATCTGGCGGATGCGCTCCCGCGTGACGCCCATCAGCGCGCCGATCTTCTCGAGGGTCATCGCCTCGGAGCCCGACTCGAGACCGTAGTAGAGGTAGAGGATCTTGCGCTCGCGCGGCGTGAGATACCTAAGGAAGACCTTGTCGATGAAGCCGCGCATCAGGTTGGAGTCCGTCGTCTCCTCGATCTCGCTGCCGTCCACGCCGGCGAAGCGCTCACCCAGCGTCGCGGCATCGCGATCGGTACGGTCCACCGGCGCGTCCAGCGACAGCTCGCTCGCCGTCATCCGTCGGGCTCTGCGCACGTTCTCGACCGAGTCCCCGAGGGCACGCGCGATCTGGTCGTCCGTCGGGTCGCGGCCCAGCTCCTGCGCCAGCACCATCTCGGTCCGCGACATCCGAATGAGCTGCGCGTTCTGGTTGAGCGGGATCCGCACGCTGCGCGTCTGCTCGGCCAGCGCCTTGAGCACCGCCTGCCGCACCCACCACACGGCGTACGAGATGAACTTCACGCCCTGGTTCGGATCGAACTTCTTCACCGCCTTGAGCAGCCCCTCGTTGCCGATCGCCACCAGCTCCGACAGGTCGAGCCCGTGCCCCTGGTACTTCTTCACGTACGAGATGACGAAGCGCAGGTTCGCGGTGACGAGCCGCTCGGCCGCCGCGGGATCGCCCTTTTGTGCCAGCCGAGCCAGCCGCCGCTCTTCGGCGGCATCGCCTATGAGAGGGAGCCTTTGTATGTCCTGGAGGTACTGATCGAATGCGCCGGACGCGCTCTGACGGAAGAAACTCTTAGCCTTGATAGTGGTCTTGGCCCGCCGCATGCTCGGTCCCCTTTACGGTTCTCTGACACTGTCGGCGAAGTGGAACTGGGGGGCCCATAATAGGAATGGGTCGAAAGTCACGTCAAGGGAACAAAATTATCCACATCACTAAGTTGTTTCACTCCTGAGCGTTGGAGAAATCGTAAACAATTGGTTATCGTAAAAAGACGATGGTAGCTGGAAGATGGCAGGTTAAACGATTGCGGGACAACGTCTTAGGCTCGGACATCGGGCATTCGACGTCAGCCGAGTTCACCGGCAGGCGTCGATCGCGCTCCTTACCACGTCCTCTCCGATGCGCACCGTCCATTCACCGTCGGCACTCTGCGCGATCTCGCCGACTTTTCGCGGCAGGGTGAAGCGCAGCCGGCCGGCCCGCACTTTCTTGTCGCCCGACATCGCCTCGAGCAGGTCGTCCGCGCGTAGCGCGGCGGGAATGGTCGTAGGTAGGGCGTAGCGCTCCAGCATCGCGGCCAGCTCCGCGCGGAGTCCGGGCTCGGCCACGCCGCTCGTTTCAGCAATCCAGGCCTCTGCCACCATGCCGATCGCGACCGCCTCGCCGTGCAGCAGGTCGAAGCCGCTCTTCGCCTCGACGGCGTGACCGATAGTGTGGCCGAAGTTCAGCACCTGCCGGCGGCCGGCCTCGCGCTCATCGTCGGCGACGACGCCCGCCTTGATCTCCACGCTGCGACGGACGATGGGTTCAAGCACCGAGAGGTCGCGCGCCAGCACGCGCTCGGCATCGGCGAGCGAGGCGGCGTACCCGGCATCGGCGATGACTCCATGCTTGATCGCCTCCGCCATCCCCGAGGCCAGCTGATGGCGGGGAAGTGTGGCGAGGAGGTCGATGTCGGCGACCACTCCTCGCGGCTGGTGGAACGCGCCGACCAGGTTCTTCCCGGCGGGCACGTCCACTCCGGACTTCCCGCCGACCGACGAATCGATCATCGCGAGGAGTGAAGTGGGCACCTGCACGTACGGGATGCCTCGCAGAAAGGTGGCGGCTACGAAGCCGGCGAGGTCGCCGGCCACTCCGCCGCCCAGCGCGATCACGGCGCCGTCGCGGCCGATGCGAGCGGCGAGCAGGGCGTCGGTCAGCGCGCTCCACGTCTCGCGCGTCTTGTTCCACTCGCCCGCGGCGAAGGTGAAGATCCGCGCCTCGAGGCCGGCCTCCTTGAGGCGCGCCAGGAGCGCCGCGGCGTGAAGATCGGCAACGTGCTTGTCGGCGATGACGGCGTAGGCGTGCGCGGGGCAGCGATCCCTGAGCAGCGCCGGCAACTCCGCCAGCGCGCCTCGCCCCACGATCACATCGTACGAGGCGTCACGAGTCTCATGGATGGGGACACGAATGCTCGTCACGGCCCCCCGAAGGCGCGGCGCCGGCGCGAAAGGTCCCGCTCCCCGCTCCCCGCTCCCCTCGTCACCACGTCACATCCTTCTTCCGCGCCCGCTTGTTGGCGAGCCGGGCCAGGACGAAGAGCAGGTCCGAGAGCCGGTTCAGGTAGACGATGATCTCCCCCGGCACGGCCTCCTCGTGGGACAGGCGGACCACCGCGCGCTCGGCGCGGCGGCAGGCGGTGCGCGCCAGATGGAACGCGGCGGCCTTGAGCGTGCCGCCGGGGAGCACGAAGGCGCGTAGCGGCGCCAGTTCCTTCTCCGCCTGGTCTATGGCGCGTTCGAGCGCGGCCACGCGTTGTTCGGAGACGACGACCTTGTCACGCTGCTTCTGCTTGAGCCGCTGCGGCCGAGGCGTCGCCAGCGCGCCGCCGATGGTGAAGAGGTCGCGCTGGATGCCGGCCAGGAGCTGGTCGCCGAGCTTCGACGGCGGCGTGGCGCGCACCATGCCTATGGCCGCATTGGTCTCGTCCACGTCTCCGTAAGAGGCCACGCGGATGTGGTCCTTGGGCACGCGGCCGCCGCCCATGAGACCGGTCTCGCCGGAATCTCCCGTCTTGGTATAGATCTTCACGCCGGGCAAGGTACGCGTGGCCGGGGGAGGGCGTCCAGCGCCGCGGGCCGCGCCCATCGGCCGCGGCGAGGGGGCCGCCCGTTTGCGTTCGGTGGTCTGGGCGGCTGTCTCGGGGGGTGATCCGGTGTCGAAGACGGAGTGGTCAGTCGATCGCCGGCTACCTGACACTGGCGTCCGCGGCCGGGATACCGCATCGTCAGGCGCTACCCATCACCGAAAGAGCCATGTCCGAGCCGTACTCCGAAACCGACACCCGCCAGCAGATCATCGACCGCCGCCTGCGCCTTGCGGGCTGGAACGTGGACGATCCGTTGCAGGTGATCCAGGAGCTCGACATCTACGTCGGTGGAGGGAAGCCGGGCGCCGTGCGCGAGCCGCAGAGGGAGTACGCCGGTCACCAGTTCGCGGATTACGGGCTGCTGCTTCGGGGGAGACCCACCGCCGTCGTCGAGGCCAAGAAGACGAGCCGCGACGCCGAGGTCGGTCAGGAGCAGGCCAGGCAGTACGCCGAGCTACTCCAGAGGATTCACGGCGGCAAACCACCGTTCATCATGTACACGAACGGCCACGACACCTTCTTCTGGGACTCCGAGCAGTACCCTCCTGCCAAGGTCGTCGGGTTCCCCACGCCGAGCGATCTGGAATGGCTGGCCGAGCGACGGGCAGGGCGCGGCGCGCTCTCGGTCGAGCTCATCAACCCGGCCATCGCGGGCCGCGACTACCAGATTGAGGCCGTTCGCACGCTGCTCGATGCGATCGAGTCGGGACGCCGCAAGTTCCTGATGGTCATGGCGACGGGCACCGGCAAGACGCGAGTCGCCGTGGCGCTGGTGGATGCCCTCATGCGCGCGCACTGGGTCAAGCGCGTGCTCTTTCTGGTGGACCGCATTCCCCTCCAGGAACAGGCGCTCGGCGCCTTCAAAGAGCACCTGCCGGCCTCTCCCTTCTGGCCACGCGAGGGAGATGCCGGGTTCGTGCGGGACCGCCGCGTCTACGTCACGACCTACCCCACGATGCTGAACCTGATCGAGGCCGGAAAGACGCCGGCCACCTGGATCTCGCCGTTCTTCTTCGACCTCATCATCGCCGACGAAAGCCACCGCAGCATCTACAACACCTACCAGCAGGTGGTGCGCTACTTCCACGGCCTAACGCTCGGCCTTACGGCAACCCCACGCGATCAGGTCACCCACGACACCTTCGATCTGTTCGACTGTCCGACCCACGACCCGACGTTCGCCTACGGTTTCGACGAGGCGGTGCGGCACGACCCGCCCTACCTGTGCGACTTCGAGGTGCTCAAGGTCCGCACCAAGTTCCAGGTCGCGGGCATTCGCGGGCCGCAGCTCAACGAGCCGGAGAAGGAGCAGCTGGCGCTCGAAGGGCTGGACCCCGAGACGATCGACTTCGAGGGCACCGACCTCGAGCTGAAGGTCACCAACAGCGGCACCAACGCGTTGATCGTGCGGGAGTTCATGGAGGAGGCCATCAAGGACCCCACGGGAACGCTCCCCGGCAAGTCCATCATCTTCGCCTGCTCCGTGAAGCACGCGCGGCGTCTCCAGGAGCTGTTCGACCAGCTGTACCCCGAGCACCGCGGCCGGCTCGCGCGGGTCCTCGTGTCGGACGATTCCAGGGTGTATGGCAAGGGTGGGCTGCTGGACCAGTTCAAGACGCAGGACATGCCCCGGGTGGCCATTTCGGTGGACATGCTCGACACGGGTGTGGATGTGCTCGAGGCGGTGAACCTGGTGTTCGCCAAACCGGTCTATTCGTACGTGAAGTTCTGGCAGATGATCGGGCGCGGCACGCGGGTGCTGAAAGCCGATCCCGCGCTGCGCAAGCCGTGGTGCCCGGAGAAGGACAAGTTTCTCATCATCGATTGCTGGGCCAATTTCGAATACTTCGAGATGCATCCCAAGGGCCGCGAGCCCGGAACGCAGGTGCCGATGCCGGTGCGGCTGTTCCGCGCCCGGCTCGACAAGCTCGAGGTCGCGCTCGCCCGGTCGGCGGGCGAAGTGGCCGAAACGATCAAGACCGACCTTCGTGCCGATCTCGAGGCGCTGCCCGCGAACAACGTGGTGGTGCTGGAGCGTCAGGCCGACCTGGCGCGCGTGCAGGGTGACGCCTTCTGGGCCCGCCTCGGCCGAGACGATCTCGGCTTCCTCCGGCAAACCATCGCGCCCATTCTGAGGGCCAAGTCGGACGCCGAGTTCAAGGCGCTGCGATTCGAGACCGACGTCGTCGAGTTCGGCACGGCGCTGCTCGCCGGTAACCGCGACGCGATGGACGTGCTGCGGGAGACGATCGTCCAGCAGGTTGCCGAACTCCCGCTCGGCGTCAACTTGGTCCTGAAGGAGCGGGCTCTCATCGAGGCCGTGCTCGCGCCGGCGTGGTGGGCTGCGGTGTCGGATATCGGCCTGCGCGATCTCGCGGCAAGACTCGCGCCTTTGATGCACTTCAGGCAACAGCGGGAAGGCGCGATGGTCTCGCTCAACCTCGCCGATATCACGGCCCAGCACGAACGCATCGCCGTGGCCCCCGACGGGCGCGACATGCCGATAGCGGCGTACCGCCGGCGCGTCGAGGAGGCGGTGCGCGCGCTCCTGGCCGAGAACACGGTGCTGCAGCGGCTCCAGGCAGGCGAGCGGGTCTCCGATGCCGACCTCCGCGCGCTCGCCGAATTGCTCCGGCGGCAGGACCCCGGCATTGACGAGGAGCGGCTCCGGAAAGTCTACGATTTGCGCACCGCCAGCTTCGTCCAGCTCGTCCGGCACGTGCTGGGCGTCGAGCCCCTTGAGCGGTGGTCCACTCTGGTGACGCGCGAGTTCGAGGAGTTCATTGCGGCGCACACCACGTACTCGGCGCTCCAGATCCGCTTCCTACAGACCCTCCGTACGTTCATTCTCCAACGGGGCAGGCTAGAGCGGCGCGACCTGGTCGAGTCGCCGTTCACGCAGCTGCATCCGCAGGGGGTCCGAGGCGTGTTCCCGCCGCGGGACATCGAGGAGATCCTCAGCTTCGCCACTGAGTTGGTCGCCTAGGGAATTGTGGGAGCACTTGACATAAACGTGGTAATAATGATATAATGTTACCACGTTATTGGACCCTATTACCACGTTTCCGGGCACGGCATTGACCTCGTTCGAACCCGAATACCTCGAGCGCATCCGCTTCTCCAGCGGCGATGCTGCCACGCTCAGGACTCTTGGCCAGTTCCGGGGACGCCAGGATCTGTTCAGGCGGCAGGCGCCCGAGGTCCTGGCGGCGCTGCGGGAAGCCGCCGTCATCGAATCCAGCGAGTCGTCCAACCGCATCGAGGGGATCACGGCGCCGCGCGAGCGGATCGAGGCTCTGATCCTCAAGCCGACCGCGCCCCGCGATCGCTCGGAGGAAGAGATCGCCGGGTATCGTGACGCGCTGAACCTCATTCACGAATCCGCGCCGGAGATGGCGTTCTCGGCCAACGTCGTTCTCCAGTTGCACGGCATGCTGTACCGCTACCACGCGGGCGTGGGTGGGCGGTGGAAGATGGCTCCGAACGAGATAGTGGAGCGCAACGCCGACGGCAGCCTCAGGCGGGTGCGATTCGTCCCGGTTCCGCCGGTGGCCACGCCAAACTTCATGGAACGGCTGGCCGCTGGATACGCTCGGGCGCATGACCTCCAGCGCGAGCCGCTCGTGCTCGTTCCGCTGGCCGTCCTCGACTTCCTGTGCGTTCATCCCTTCGCCGACGGCAACGGACGGATGGCGCGACTCATCACGCTGCTGCTGATGTACCAGGCGGGCTACGAAGTCGGCCGGTACATCAGTCTCGAGCGGATCGTCGAGCAGTCAAAGGAGACGTACTACGAGGCGCTCGAAGCGAGCTCCCAACGTTGGCACGACGGAAAACACGACCCGCTGCCGTGGATGACCTATCTGTGGGGAGTGCTCCTCCGGGCCTATGGCGAGTTCGAGGAGCGTGTCGGGACGATTCGCACGGGACGCGGTGCCAAGACCGACCTGGTCGAGCAGGCGGTGGCACGCCGCACGCGGCCGTTCGGCATCACGGAGATCGAGGCCGAGTGCCCGGGGGTGAGCCGCGACATGGTGCGGCACGTGCTCCAGCGGCTTCGCGACGAGGGGAAACTCGCGGTACAGGGCACCGGACGCGGCGCGCGGTGGGCGCCGCAGAACCAGTAAGGGAGTCTCGGCATGCTCACTTCGGCTCTGCGCTCCAAGGTGGACGCGCTGTGGGACAAGTTCTGGTCGGGCGGGATCGCCAATCCGCTCACCGCGATCGAGCAGATCAGCTACCTGCTCTTCATGCGGCGGCTCGACGCGCTGGATGAAAAGCGCCGGGGGGACGCCGAGTTCCTGAAGCAGGAGTTCCGGTCGCTGTTTGGCGGCACGTACACCACGCGCGCCGGCAAGAAGCGGCCCTGCCAGGAGCTGCGCTGGTCGAAGTTCCGGCATCTGCCCGCCGAGGAGATGCTGGAGCATGTGCGCGACAACGTTTTCCCGTTCATCAAGACGCTGGAGGACGGCGGCCAGGTCTTCACGCGCTACATGCAGGACGCGGTGTTCATCATCCCCAAGGCGTCGCTGCTGGTCGAGGCGGTGGGGATCATGGACGATCTCTACGCCGAGCTGGAGCGGGAGCGGCAGGACGCGGGGCAGAGCTTCCAGGACGTGCAGGGCGATCTCTACGAGTATCTGCTGGCCGAGATCCAGAGTGCCGGCAAGAACGGCCAGTTCCGGACGCCGCGGCACATCATCCAGCTGATCGTGACGCTGGTGGATCCGAAGCTGGGCGAGGAGGTCTGCGATCCCGCCTGCGGCACCGGCGGCTTCCTGTTAGGCGCCTATCAGCACATCCTGACCCAGCATACCAGCGCCGAGCACCGGTTCATGGGCGAGGACGGGATCGAGCGCGGGCTGGTGGGTGACCGGCTCACCGACCCTCGGCAGTGGGAGGCGCTCAAGGAGCGGACCTTCCACGGCTCCGACTTCGACACCACGATGGTGCGGATCGGGTTGATGAACCTGCTGCTGCACGGGATTGACCGGCCGAAGCTGGGCTACATGGACACGCTGTCGAAGCGCTATGAGGAGCGGGAGCGGTACGACGTGGTGCTGGCGAATCCGCCGTTCAAGGGGAGCATAGACAAGGGGGACATTCACGAGGAGCTGCGGCTCAAGACGACGAAGACCGAGCTGCTGTTCGTGAATCGCATCATCAACCTGCTCAGGGTGGGTGGCAGGGCTGGGGTGATCGTGCCGGACGGGGTGTTGTTCGGCTCGAGCAACGCGCATCGCGACCTCAGGAAGATCCTGGTGGATGAGTGCGAGCTACAGGGGATCGTGAAGCTGCCGGCGGGGGTGTTCAAGCCGTACGCCGGGGTGAGCACGGCGGTGCTGCTCTTCGCCAAGGGTGGCCGGACCGAGCACGTCTGGTACTACGACATGCAGGCCGACGGCTGGTCGCTGGACGACAAGCGGGAGAAGGTGGCCGAGAACGACATTCCGGACGCGATCGCGCGGTGGAAGGCGCGGGACCCCACCAAGGACACGGATCGGACGGCGAGGGCGTTCTTCGTGCCGGTGGGGGAGATTCGGGAGAACAAGTACGACTTGTCGCTCAATCGGTACAGGGAAGTGGCGTACGAGGAGGCGGCGTACGAACCGCCCGCCGTGATCATCCAGCGTCTTCAAGAGATCGAGGCCGAGATATCGCGCGATCTCGAACAGTTGGAGTCGTTGATCAAGTGATGCGCGCTGCGGCGATCACCGATGTTGCGGAGGTGAATCCGTCGTTGCCGCGCGCCCTGAGAACGCGCGACGGCGCGGAGGCCGTCCCGTTCCTCCCGATGGCTGCCGTGTCAGAAGACGGGCGCGCGTCCTACCACGAGCGGAGATCGCTGGCCGAGCTGATCACGGGCCACACGTATTTCGAGCGCGGGGACGTGATCGTTGCCAAGATCACGCCATGCTTCGAGAATGGCAAGGCGGCACACCTGATCGACCTACCGGCAGATTTCGGCTTCGGGTCGACCGAATTCCACGTTGTTCGTCCTGGACCCGAGTTGGACGGTCGGTATCTGTTTCATGCTCTTTGGAACACTGGTTTCCGGAGGATCGGGGCGCGATACATGACCGGTACTGCGGGGCAGAAGAGGCTACCGGCAGACACACTCAGGCGGCATCGGGTCCCCCTGCCTTCTCTCGCCGAGCAGCGGCGGATCGCGGCGGTGTTGGACAAGGCGGATGGGATTCGGCGGAAGCGGCGGGAGAGCCTGCGGCTACTGGACGAGTTCCTGCGCTCGGCATTTCTGGAGATGTTTGGGGATCCGGTGAGGAATGAGAAGGGGTGGCCGACGATGCCACTGGCGGAGCTTGGTCGGGTCGTCACTGGGTCCACTCCACCGACCGACGACGTCGACAACTACTCGGATGCAGGTCTTCCGTTCATCAGACCAGCGCAGTTGGACGAGGCCTCGCCTATCACAGCGTCTGACAGGCACGTCGCGCCCAAGGGCCAGCGCCTCGTCGAGGTTCTGCCCGCAGGAGCTGTGCTATTCTGCGGCATTGGCGCGACGATCGGGAAGAGCGGGTACACGGCCGTACCAGTGTGCGTCAATCAGCAGATTCATGCCGTGATACTGAATCGCGACACCATGACTCCGGCGTATCTGTTGATGGTACTTCGGCAAGCTCGAACGGCGATCGTGAGCCGCGCGACTGCTACGACGCTGCCGATACTCAAGAAATCGGCGTTCGAACGACAACGCGTTCCGACACCTCCCATCGGGCTTATTGAACGATATGCGAGGCTCTATGACAGGGCCGTTGCGGTCCTCAATCGCTCGATGCAGGCGGGCGCCCACGCAGCCGACCTCTTTGACTCGCTGGCGCAGCGGGCGTTTGGTGGGGAGGGGCAGCGAAGCTCATGAGGCTCCCACCAGGGACACGGCCTCGCGGCCCGTCGCCCGTCTCGGCTGCTTCACCACTTTGTGCTAGTGCGCTCCGCGACCTCGAGCCGAGCCTTGTCGGGCACGTCGCGGATCTCGCTTCGATAGCTGGGGAGGGCCCAGCTCCAGACTAGCGCGAACGGAGGAATGACAAGCCCTGAAAGTGGAAGAATCAGGCTGAGCAGATCCCGTCGACTCCCGCCTTCCCAGGCCCAGCCAAACAGCTCCCGCACGCCCCAGGCCGTGCTCAGGCCCAGAAGTAGGCAACCAAGCACCCGCAGCAGCAGCCGATTCCTCGCGGCACGCTCCAATCTGATTTCGACTTCCTCCCGGGCGATATCCTCGATCCGTTTTCGCGAGGTTTCCACTTGCGCCTTTTCATCGAGGGCCTGCGCGACTATCACCCGAGCTTCCCCATGATCAGCGACAAGCTTCGCGGTGGCTCGTTGGTAGGCACGCTCGATCTTGAGCCTAAGCTCCGGATCGTTCCGCTTTGCGCCGGCCATTCGCGCCGCGTGTATCTCCCGTGCGAGCTCCTGGACAGTTTCCTTGGGTAGTTCCTTCACATCCCGATGTATCTCGTCCAGCCATCGCAAGTCTTCGACAGCGTACGTGGCCTGAGAGACCTCTACTTCGTTGGAAATGAGTCTGGCTAGGATCGGGCCAAATTGCACTGCGTCAACCTTCGTTCCCGACTGGTCCACGGCCAGGATCTGGAGCAACGGGTCGAGCGACACCCACAAGGGGGTACCCGTCGGGCCGGCCCATCGAAGGGCGAGGTCGTGCATCGTCAGGTCAAGCGTCAGAACCCATGCGCGATCGCCACGCTCCAGTAGGTGTCGGACCACGCCGGTCACAGCGGCATCGTGGCGGGCTAGGTGAATCGGTTTCGGTCGGTGCCGCCGCTCGCGCCAATGAGTCTGGATCTGAGTGACAAGCTGCTTGTCTTCCTCAGCACCTGCGGCTGCCTTCGCCACGTCTGGCTCGTCGAGCAGAGTAATCCGTAGCTGATCCCCGATGCCTACTGGGGGATCCATGATCTGATCGAAGAACCTCTGATAGTCGGCCCTGTCTCTGCAGTAGCGCCCTACGGCCGTCTTTATCCATGGGTCCTCAGAGTCTTCAAGCACAGCCGTTCCGTATCGGTCGATTACCCGCAGCGTGTCCGTTGTCCAGCGACTGACGACGCGTCGGTACTCTTCACGCGTCGGGTAGCAATAGAACAGCTGCGCATTGATCGCTCGCAGTGCCTCTCCAAGCGCTTGGAATGCAGCAGCCGGCCTGCTGGCTTCGAGGGCGATGGCCAACAGAGCATTGGTATCGAGAAAGACCATGCTATCGCGGAGTTCCCGGGTGCTGATCGGATCGGCGCCAATCCCTGCACACACCAGCCGCGACGCAAAGGTTGCCATCCCCAGCGACCAGAGATGCTCCGTGTCCTCGGGGAGACTGCTGTCCAAGAAGCGCTTGAATCCGGATATCAGCGCATCAACCCGTGCTTGCAGACCCACGTTGGTCGCCGTCGTCTTGACGACGGAACCGAGACTTGGACCAGCCGCGCCAATGATGGGCGTCTTGCGGGTGATCGCGGCCACCCATCGGTCGCCGTAAGTCACGAAAAACGACACGCATGCGTCGTCAAACCACCTAGCCAGCTGCGATCGATCTAGGTCAGCTGGAAAATGGCGATCCAGGATGGATAGAACTCGCTCTCTACGCCTTATGACTTGGGCTCCAAGTTCTTCCCAGCTCTTCCGCCTCAGCCTCCATTTCCTGTAGGTGGGCTCAACGACCCCTTGTTGTTCAAGCAGTCGCAGCGCTTCGAGAATCTCCTGTCTAGGCGGCGACCCCCCGGCAACCATCTCGGTCACTGAGCGACAGACTCGATCGACCGAGACTCGTGAATCGCGCCCGGCGAGGAGGAGAGCCTTCGCTGCAAGCTGGGCATAGGCGCGTGTTCGAAGAGGCTCCGCAACACTACTGTATCGGAGGTGAGCCGCGATTACTTCTTGCCGAAGAAGATCCATGCGATGGCAGATCCGTGTGCAGGACGCTACCAAGATAAGCTGCGCGTAAGGTGGCCCGCACCCGGCGCCGCGCGTCGTGGCAGAGGAGGTTCGCCAGCTCCAGCTCCGTCCAGGGCGATACGCACCTGAGCACGCTCCGCGCGCTGGCCGGGGAGACGTCGATTGAGGGCGTGATCGAGAAGCTGGGTCGAAGAGACAGTGTCTGAGCGGGCGACAACGGTGCCCTGAGCGGCTCCCCGAAGGCGGTCTTGACTAAGGCTTCCAGGGCACGGACATTCCGGGGGTTAGCTTGTGACCAGGTTCACAAGCGGAAACCCCGCCCGTTAGGAGGCTCGCGATGTCCGAGGGTCCAGGCACGGCTCCGGCGTCCCAGCGCGAGGAGGATCTCGCAGAGATGATCCGGAAGGCCCAGGAAAACCCGGGAGTCAGGGAAGTGATGGAGGTCTACTCGCGCGCCCAAGCGACGCTGACGCAGGCGCAGCCGTACCTCCGAGCGGGTGACCGATCCATCCAGTCGGTGAGCGATCGAACATCGGGATAGGCGACCTCGCCATGCCAACATGGAGCGGCATCCTCAACGAGCTTCTGAATACGCGAGCCCCATCAGGTCAGCCTGACTTCGATGGGGTTCGGCGCAAGTATCTCGCCAGCCTGCACGCCCACACCGGTCGCAGCGTCATCCTCTACGCCACGAAGTGGACGCAGGGGGCGACCAACGTTGATCCGGATACGATTTCCATCAACGATGAGGACCTTCAGGGGTTGATGGAGGTCATTCACGGCCTCCCCGACGCCCCGCTCGACCTCATCGTGCACAGTCCCGGTGGGTCGGCTGAAGCCACGGAGATGGTCGTCCAGTACCTGCGCTCCAAGTTCTCGCACATCCGGGCGATCATCCCGCAGGCAGCGATGTCAGCTGCGACGATGCTGGTCTGTGCCGCCGACGAGATTGTCATGGGCAAGCACTCCGCCCTCGGGCCGATTGACCCGCAGTTCATCATCGGCGGTCCATTCGGCCGGAGCTCCGTGCCCGCGCAGGCGATCCTCGACCAGTTCGACCTAGCCCGGGAGGAGTGCAAGGATCCGGCCAAGCTCGGCGCTTGGCTCCCGATGCTGAGCCAGTACGGTCCCGCGCTCCTCAAGCAGTGCGAGAACGCGCTCGCCCTCGCCGAGGACCTCGTCGCCGAGTGGCTGGCGCGGTGGATGTTCAAGGGAAAGTTGGACGCCGAAACGATTGCGCGGTCCATCGCCGGGCAGCTGCGCGACCACGGCAGCTTCAAGAGTCACGGCCGCCACATTACGCGAGATAAAGCGCAGGCGATGGGGCTTGCGATCGTGCCTCTGGAAGCCGATCAGCAGTTTCAGGATCTGGCGCTGTCGGTGTTTCACGCCACGACGCACACGTTCGGTGCTACCGCGTGCGTCAAGATCATCGAGAACCACTTGGGCAAGGCCTTCGTGAAACTCCAGCAAGCGATACAGGTTCCGATCATGATGCCGCAGGCACCGCAGCCTGTGGCACCTGTCCCTCAGGGGCCGTGAACAGTGTCGGGGAGATCGGTGTGGTCATAGGGTCTCGCAACTATGTCAGACTCATGCCGGAGTCGTCCATTGGGCGGGGCCGGCCGTGTTGTGGGCTGTCAACAATTGCCTGACGCTGCGCCGGGCGGCGCGACATCTTGGCGTCGAGCGTGATCAGAAACCAGCCGCTCTCCTTGATGCCTGCGAATATCACCTCGTCCGTCGCAGCAGCACCGAATTCATTGGGTGAATGGCGAAACTGACAGTCTTCCTGGTCGAGGGCCTGCAGCGCGCGCGCGAGCTGTGGCGGGAAGTTCGCGTCCAGCAGGAAGATCAAGCGGCGTGAGCGAGCTGGGCCTCGAAATCGATCGCGGCGCCCACTTGGGCCGACGTGAGCTCGAACGCCCGCCCCACCGTTCTGGCGGGGTTCCCCGAGGCGTAGAGGGCCAGGATGTCGGTACGGATCCGGGTGCCGACGAGGACTGGCGCACCGAACGAGATGTGGGGATCCAGGACGATCGGCACGTCGCGCCCGCACGGGAACCAACGCTCCGCCAGCGAGGTCGTCGCGTCGAAATCGATCTCCTCCACGTAGTGCGCGAGTATTCTCCCCGCGATCAGCTGGAGCGTCGCGCGCCTACCGCTCACTTGCAGCAAGTCAGGCTGCGACTCTACTGCCGAGACGCCGACGAAGACCTGCTCGTGATCGGTGAAGACCCGCCGGTCCGCGAACGGATGAGCGGTGCCGAACAGCTCCCCAATTCGGCGGGCGGCGACCCGAACCCGCTGTAAGGGCACACCCTTGTTGACGAACCCCATTACGACGCGCAACTCCATGAGCTCGAGGAAGGACAGCGAAACCGTGTCGTCGATCGTGGGGAGGTCTGTGCGAACGACCGGAGGCTGCCGGGTGCGACGCGGCGAGCGGCCGGACTTGAGCCAGTAAGTGTATCCACGCACCCACCGGCCTAGCCTCGTTGGCGTCAAGCGAAGAAGGCGGGCAGCCTCGGCCCGGCTGTAGATGCCTACTCCCAGGGGGACGTGTGGACCGCTCAGGGGGCCTCCTTGGTGGGACTAGTTCGACGGCCGCCAGAATAATAGGGCTCCACGGCATCCGCGCCAGCCGGGCAGGCCCCTCAGCTCGAGGTCCCAAGGGTCGCGGACCAGCTCGATCTCGGGGGCCCGCCCAGATCGGTCCCCGACGCTAGGCGACGCTGGCGACAGCCGGCATCTCGTCCCACTCGCGATCATCCAGGAGCCGTCCACCAGCCTTCGGCGTGCGCCCACCAACCTGCTTGAAGAAGAAGGCGACTCCCGCATCAAGGCATTGGTCTCTGATGCTTCGAGCCCAGCCAGGATCCAGCCGCCGATAGCCGATTCCGCTCTCGCCTCCCACGATCACCCAGTGGATGTCCGTGAGGTCAAGGCACATCGGACCCAACAGCGGCTCGCACGACAAGAAGCGCACGTCCGCCGGTACCATGCGCAAATGGTCCACGCGGCGCACCACATCCTGGTTCTCGACCGATGTGCCGATCCAGATGTGATCGGGAATCGGTCGCCCCGCGAACAGGTCCCCGTTCCGTTTCCAGAATCGCAGCGCCCGGGCCGGCCGCTTCGTGAGCACCTGGTAGATGTGTCGGTCCACACTCAGCATGACTTCGAACACCTGCCGCACAAATGCTTCGGGGATATCCGCGTGGAACAGGTCGGACATGGAGTTGACGAAAACGAGACGCGAGTCCCTCCAGCGATCGGGCTGCGGCAGCCGCTCGGGCCAGAGCCTTACCGCGAACGGATCGCTTCGGTTCGTCGGGGTATCCACGACCGGGAGGCGGCGGCCGTATACCT